>NZ_NPDX01000004.1 GCF_002811945.1 Leptospira harrisiae
ATTAGGGCGGGGAAATCTACTTTCTAATACCGTACGTTAAACTGCAGATAACCATAGCCTTCGCGTGAATTCTGGCCCACTGAAATCATTCACCAAACAAACCTCCCAAAATTCTCTTGCAATTTCTTGAAGTAATGTAAGATTTTTATAAATCTCTAATAAATGCTCTTTGTATGAAAAAAACACTTTTTATAATATTTCTCTACCTCATTACCTTCCCCCTTCTCGCAATCAATACCGTCATTCTAAAAAATGGCAAGACTCTAAAAGGAAAAGTAACCAATCAAAACGAACAAGGACTTACATTACAAACTACAGAGGGACCACAAACCGTTACAAAATCCCAAATATTAAAAGTAATCTATAAAGATGTTAGCGACCAAGAAGCAGAAAAAATCCGGATCGCTGAAGAAAAAAAATTACGAGAAAAAGAAGAGAAAGAAAAAGCGAAACTGGAAAAAGAGAGACTTCTAGCAGAAGCAAAGGAACAAAAACGTCTAGAAGAGGAAGCAAAACTTGCAGAACAGGCAAGACTCTTGGAAGAAAAAAATGTCGAAACTCAAGCAGAAAAAGAAGCAAAAGCCGAAGCAGAATGGCTCGCAACAAGAAAACTAGGTCCCTCTCCGGCAGCAGCCCAATGTGGTGGCCGATTAGCTTTGATTTGGCGATCTGCATTAATCCCAGGCTGGGGACAGTATTGTGGTGGTTATACGGTATCAGCAGGAACTTTTGGTACTTTGTTTTTTGGAACTCTTATGTATTCACTTGGACCTCTACGCACCGAAGAACAAAATGCAAAGTCCCATTATGATACAATGGTCTTACTCAACCAAATTGGAGGACCAGGTACCAGATTCAATGCACAAAATGTGAGTTTGCCTTCTGAATTTATTGGCGGATTTGTTGAGACTTCCATTACGGAAGATCTAATCACAAAAAGTAAAAACAATGCCAAAGAAGCAAATATCAAATATTTGGCTGGGCTCGGAACAGCAGGTATCATTTACATCACTAATGTCATCCATGCCTATATGATTGGGAGAGACCGGTATCCCGATCGCCCTTCTGTCAGCACTGGAGGCAAACAAATCAGAGAAGGTTTCGACTGGGATTCTGGTTGGGATAGACCTTATTCCATCACGGGCATTCGACCACAAATGAATTCAGTGTATGCAGAAGTTCGTTATTCTATTCTATTTTAAGGGACATACAAATGAAAAATTTATTCAGCATCATCTTACTTCTACTATTCTCTTTTCAGTGCAAAATTTTTAAACCATCCAACCTTGATCCCTCTGAAGACTTAGGTTCGCTACAATCCTTGCTTCGCTTGTTAAGCTTAGCCGATGCTTTCAATACCTATAGCCAAACTGTCGTCTTTATGAAGTTTACCGATCCCGGTGGAAATCCATACATCAACGGGGTCGTCACTTATTCTGTTTTTAACGAAGCAGACGAAAACGGAATAACCCCTTCACCCTTTGGAGAATCTGGAAATGTCCAATCCTATACCGTCACTCTCGATGCCAATGGTCGCGGTTTTTTATACTTCAGCGAGCGTGGGATTGCGAACCTTTTCGTCGCCAACTCAGGAGGAACTCTTGTCGGCGCAGCCAGCTTTCGCATATACAACGGGATCACAAAACAATCATTTTCTTTATTGACCCAAGGAGGAATTGTTCAGTTCGTTTTAGAAGACATTGCCAATTATCGAAATCGATTGGCATCGAATTCTACATTCACTCCACTTGGTTCTGCAAACGGAAGGCAGTTTATTTATTTAGAAGTTCTAACTTCCTATGTCTCCCCTAGTCAAAATACTTCCATCGGATATATTGCATCTTCGTCAGATGGAGAGAACTATGATTTGGTTACAAAAATTGACGGGGTAACCATTGAAAAAGGGGTAGGCTATGAGGTAGTATTAAAAATATCAAAACCGGTTTTTAATGGATCAGAATATGTATTTTTTCTTGCTGAAGAAAAACATGATTTTGTGGGTCCTCCACCAAATATACTTGGATTTCGTAACTTAGCATTGCGGATTCCTGCATTTTTTACACCTAACTCTAGTGCGGTGACTGGACTTACATTAGACCCAACATTTTTTTTGTATCGACCTGACAATTTTCCTTGGATGTATCCGGCTTTTTATTTTGGCAATGGTCGGTATCTCATCTCGCCGACATTCTATAGTGCGGTAGAAACAAAACCAATCCTCCTGAATGCTGATTTTTCAGTAAACCAAGATTTAAATTCTAGCTATAGCTGTAACCTTGCTAATTCAATAGTAAACTCAGTCGGCTTTCAAATTGTGACTATCGGTGGAACTGAATACCTTCAATGCCCTAGTTCATCGTTAACTTCCCCTATTCAGGTTAGAAGTATTGAAGGGAATACGATAAGCAATCGTGTTGTCATTTTCGATGGAACACAGAATTTTGAATCACTTCCTGTTTTTGTCAGAGGGAAGTTTGTTGCCACCTTTGGCACTGCACCTATTGGTTATACATTCAATGCAGATAATTACTTCTTACCAAATCCAACTTTGGTAAGAAATGCCTCGCCAATTTCAGGATTCAATTCTTCCATTATTAATTCAGGCACTAGTGGAATTCTGAGAACTGTAAAAAGCTCTGGGAACGCAGATTATTTTATCCTTTCTAGTAATCCTACTTTTTCAACACCTACCATCGAAATTTTTCGTAGCACAGATTCTTTAGGAAGCGTTACTCTATTACCAGGATTTCCAGGAACATACAGCACGGGGATTTCCAATGCAGAACAACTTCAATCGGCCAATGGAAAATTAAACTATAGCTATGCAATCTCCGCAGGTACTGGCGTTGGTTTTTTCCCAATTTACCTCACTCGATTCACACAAGATGATGGAAACTGGGAAGCTCTACCTAGATTAATCAAAATACGCTAAAATCAATCACCTATCTATCGATAGGTGGTAAACAGACAAACTCCCAATTATTTTATGTTAACGGTTTTCAAAATTCTAGAATTGTATAAAGGAAGTTCCTTTCCCACAAGAATCATTGCAAACGATTCCGAAAGTTATATTCTCAAAATGAAAGGCGCTGGGAACGGAGTAAAAAGCCTAATCCAAGAGTTTTTTGTCAATCGAGTTTGTTTTTCCTTAGGGTTCAACGTTCCGAATGCATACCCCATACTCCTTCCTGATAAGTTCCCATGGGATTTTGGAACCGATGAATTCGATGATTTAGTAAAAAAGAGTTTTGGTGTTAACTTAATCCTAGATTATATTGAAAACCAAACAGAAACACACAAATTAGAACCAAACTCAATGAGTGTAGAAATTAAAAACCAAATAATGGCAATTGATTTCTTTTTTAAAAATTTCGATAGAACCTTACAAAGTCATAATTTTTTAAAAGATCAAAAAGGAAAACTTTGGATCATAGATCACGGAAGTTGTGAATTTTTAAATGAGTCAATTATGAAAGAATCAAAAACACTTCCATCCAATCATATCTTCGCTTCTGAATCCATTCAAAACAATCAATACCTTCGCAAAATTCTACAATTTGATTTTGAGAAAGTGATCCAAAACATCCCCAAATCCTGGTGTAAGGAATTGGAAATTCAAAAGGAGGACCTCCGTTTAATTTTTAAAAATAGAATCCAATGGATTACATCTCTGTTTTCGCATTAAAAACAATTCGATCATCCTCCAAAACAAATCATTTCGGAAAGGAAGTATGTTCTTTTAGAAAAGAATTCACAATAGATTCATATTCACTAGGCCGAACATCAATCGACTTACAGTGGCTAGCCCCCCAATCAGTTTCTACCAGTTGTTTGTGGTTTGATTTTAAATTCTGAAATATTTCCTCAGAATGGAATACAGGAGTAAACTCATCTGTATTGGAATGAATCAATAGTACTGGCAAAAAAATAGATTTAGCAGCTTTTTTAGGAGAGACTTCATCGACTAGAAAATCAGCACGAAGTTCTGCTAGAGAAAGGGCAATAGGAGAAAGAAACAATATCAAAGGTGAATATAAATCAACTGCTCGTTTTTCCACGATCGAACGCATATCCATATAAGGTGAATCAGCAATCACAAAGGCAAAATCATTTCGACCCTCTGCAAATTGTAAAGCTGTGGCTGCACCAAACGATGCGCCAAAAACACCGATCTGCTCTTCTGGAACCGTACTGATTTCTGAAAAATATTCTATGGCTCGCTCCAAGTCTAGTTTCTCATAAAATCCGTACGTTCCGTATTCTCCTGCACTTTCACCGTGGTGGCGAGCATCATATAAAAACAAACTACATCCTCGTTTCCAAAACAAAGGAGCGTATTTCAAAACACTAAAGCGGGTTCTTGTATGTCCATGGAGTAAAACAACACCGCATTTTTTCTTTTTAGGATTTCTAAAATACCAACCGCGCAAACGAAGGTTACCATTCTGAAAACGTATGGATTCAGGCTCAGGGAGTCCAAAATCAGAAATGGAATTGATCTTTAATTTCGTCTTATCTTCCTCTAAGGTTGTGACGGGAAAGGAAACGATAGATGATGAAAAATAATAACCTGCGCCTAGCAAAAAAAAGGTGAAAACAATGATAAATGTACGGAGAATCTTTTTCATTAAAGGACCTAGTTGGAAAAATCTAGGAGAGACCACAATAGGAAAAGCGAATTTTCCAAAATGGCAGTTTTTGAACCGAAAAAGAATTGCCTGTTTGTCATCCTTCCCTCATTTCTTAAGGAAATCTATGAAACTATATTTAGCGTCACTATCCCTCCTCCTCTGTTTATCCTTTGCAAATTGTCGCACCATGGATGCTGCCGTCCAATACCCGGAATCAGGAAAAACGGATTTGGGAATTTCAAAAGTTGCCGTTCTACTTTTTGACATCGAAGAGGCAAAATGGGGAGATGAGTTTACTGATGCAGTTTCTTTACAAATTGCAAAGTTACTTCCGATCAGAGTCATAGAAAGAGAACAACTTTCAAAAGTGGTAAACGAACAAAGTTTTTCTAAAACAGGAATTATTGATACACAAACGGCTGTTCGTCTAGGGAAAGTCCTTGGTGTGGATGCATTGGTTTTTGGCAGAGGCTCTGCGCTGAAAAAATACGATGAAAAGGGAAAACTCATCCCTAATTTAGTTGATACTGTTTCTCTGAAAATCGTTCATATCGAATCAGGCCAGGTTATTGTCAACGCTCGCAAAAAACCAGGTGCTGATTGGACAATAGGAAAACTCATCCAATACAGTTTGGGACTTGGACTTATATGGAGTCGCGAAGACATTCTATTAACCACTAGCCAATATGACTTTGTTGCAGAGAGTTTAGTGGAACGTATTGTATCGGAACTAAAGAAATAAATTATTTTAAATCAAAAGGACAAATGATGAAAATTAATATTGGAATCCCAGAAGAAGAAAGAAGTGCCATCTCTGAATCTTTAAAAAAACTCTTAGCTGACACTTACACTTTGTATCAAAAAACACATAGTTATCATTGGAACGTTACTGGACCTATGTTTCAAACATTGCATATTTTATTTATGACTCAGTATACGGAACTTTGGAATGCAATTGATCCCATCGCAGAAAGAATCAGATCATTAGGTTATTATGCACCCATGGGTGGTTGGGAGTTTGCAAAATACTCTAGTATCACCGAAGACAAAGAAGTTCCCAAAGCCCATGATATGATCAAACATTTAGTGGAAGGAAATGAAGCTGTGATACGCACCGCTCGTGCAGCTTATGCTCCTGCTGAAAAAGGAAACGACCAAGCAACATTAGATCTACTCACACAACGATTAGACATCCATGAAAAAACAGCTTGGATGTTACGATCCTTACTCGAAGAATAAATTCTAGGAGCAGTAGTCAAAACTAGGCTACTGTTCCTTGGTTCGCAAAAAAGTGAATCGGATTTAGGAATTTAAGATAACTCTTTACCTAATATTTCCAAATATTTCGCCTGATGAGTGAAATGAATGTAATGGCCTCCGCCATCAACTTTTACTTTTTGATTGTTTTTGAAAAAATGATCCATAACAGCCCAATCACTACTTTTAATATACTCCGAATTTCCACCTAACAAAAACAATGTTTTCGTCTCTGAAGTTTTGTCATAAGAAAAGACATCCTCAAACACTCTACGTGCACGATTTAGACCGGAAACATTCAATTTCCATCGGTAAGTTCCATCGTCATTTCTTTCCAAACTCATCTGCAAAAACTGACGAATGAATGTATCAGGTAAATACTTCGCCATTTCCGCATCAATATCGTTTCTGGAAGAAAATCCATCCAAAGGAAACGACATCGCCTGAATTTCTTTATCATAAGCAAAAGGATAAGACCTGGGTGCAATATCTTGGATGATGAGTTCTTTCAAAAATCCTGGATGGGTTAAATCAAAATACATGGCAACAAGTCCACCCATAGAATGACCAATTAAAATTGGATTTTGAATTTGATGATCGGAAAAAAATTCTTCCAAATCCTCTGACATCAGTTTAATGGAATGTTCGTTTGTATGAGGAGAATCTCCATGATTTCTTTGATCGATTGTATAGACAGAACCAAAGTTTGATAGATACTTCCCGACTGTGACCCAGTTTTTAGACGACCCAAATAACCCGTGTAAGATGACGACATCGCCCTTGTTTTTTTTAATTTCTGAAGTAGGTTGAAAAGGATAGAGTTTGTAACTTAATTTCATTAAAACTTTCCTAAAAGTTCAAATCAGAGCTAACGAAAACATTCTTTTTTTAAGATTTGTAAATGAGGAAGGATTTGTTTTTTTTCCCTAGGCCCAATTTCAGATGCATATCGAATCATCTGACTAATTTCAGATTTAATTCCTTCACCAACCGGCGCAAAACAAGGAATGGAATCAGGATCTTTTGTCATCGATTGTAAATTGGAAACTAAATCTTTGGTATACAAATTGATATAATTGCCAGTAGGAAAAAGATAAATATAACGAAGTTTTCCTTTTCTCATCTCTTCTAGACGACATTTTAAATCCGTATTACAATCTGTACTCGGCATACTTTCAGTAGCCAAATAACCTGCGTAATCCGAATGTTTGGTTTTAGGATAGGCTTCTAATAATTTCCAAAAATAATTGGAATCAACATAGTATTTTCCTGAATTATAATCATACAATAAACGAGACTGGTGGCGTTTTAAAAATTCGAGAGTCCCCGGATCATTGTCTGGTTTGATTCCCTTTTCATTCATTAGGTCCACCGTTTTCTTTAGGAAAAACCCAGCCTTTGCTCGTATGAATATAAAATCGTCACCAGTAAATTTACCTGTCGAAGAAATCGAAAAAATAGAATCAGTAATTTCTTGTTTTGCTGCAAATTCAATGTTTTTTGATAGAATCATTCGTTCTGCTTCAAATAACAAAGTAGATAGGTATTGTTTTGGTGAAACGGAGCGGACTACGGATCTTTTGATAAATCCAGAAAGTCCATCTTCTAACTTCACAGGAATCCAATCTTCTTTGGGACTTTCGAGAGAATCCTTATCATAGGAAACAGGTTCTCCAAATTTTAATTTGCGCAAAACATCGCTTTTCTGGTCAGCAAACAGATGCAAGTTGAGGCCAATCACTGGAATGACAATTTGTGACTCGGAATCCTTTTTGACTAGTTCAGAAGGTTTTGATTGTTTGGATTTTTCTTGGATGGTTGGAACAGATTCCAAAGAACCAGTTTTCATCAGCAAGACTATCAAAATTGAAAGAAAAGAAATACTAAAGAAAAGGGAACGAAAAATAACCTTTCTTCTCCAATTTGCCATTCGGTAAAAAAACACAGCCCCTCTTCGAAAATATTTCGGTAAAGGGGCGGACTTCATTTTATTTTTGTAAATCCTCGACCATTTGTTTGATGCGAGCCACACCTTTTTCGATGTCTTTATCACCTAACGCATAAGACAAACGAATGGCTTTATCATCTCCAAAAGCAATGCCTGGCACTGCTGCCACATTGTATTTATCGAGTAAAACATCACAAAATAGTTTTGAGTAAGAAGATTCTTTTTTCTCAAGAAAAAGGCGTTTGAACCCGGGAGTTTCATACACACCAGTGATGTAAGGGAAGGCATAAAACGCACCCTCCGGCATCCGGCATTCCACACCCGGGATCTCACGTAAAAGTCCCACAATGAGTTTACGTCGTTTGTCAAAAGCTTTTAACATTTCGGATACAGGCGTTTGGTCACCAGTAAGAGCGGCCTCTGCAGCAGCTTGCGAGATCGAAGAAGCATTGCTTGTGGACTGGCCTTGCATGGTGTCCATGTTTTTTATAATCTCTGGATTCCCTGCCCCGTATCCAATCCTCCATCCAGTCATGGAATAGGCTTTTGACACTCCGTTAATCACAAAAGTTTTTTCCTTCATCTTCTCGGAGATCATTGCAGGATTTACAAATTCCAATCCATCATAAATGATTTTTTCGTAGATATCATCAGAAACTGTAATGATATCTTTTGGTTCCAAAACCTTTACGAGTGCTTCGACATCCGAACGAGTGTAAGCTGCCCCTGTTGGATTGGATGGGGAATTAAAAATAAATACCTTAGTTTTCGGAGTGATGGCTTTTTCCAATTGTTCCGCTGTGATTTTAAATCCACTAGAAATATCAGTAGCTACAATCACAGGAGTTCCTTCCGCCAAACGAACAATGTCCGCATAACTTACCCAATACGGCGCAGGAATAATGACTTCGTCGCCAGGATTCAAAGTTGCCATAAAAAAATTGTAGAGAACCTGTTTCCCACCTGTACCCACAATGATTTGATTCTTTTCGTACTTTAAACCATTTTCGGTTTCAAATTTACGAATGATGGCATCTTTTAAGGAAACCGTTCCACTCACTGGAGTGTATTTGGTTTTCCCTTGGTCCATTGCTTTTTTAGCAGCTTCTTTGATATGTGTAGGTGTATCAAAGTCAGGTTCCCCTGCTCCAAATCCAACCACATCAAGTCCACTCGCTTTCAACTGATTGGCTTTGGCAGTGATCGCGAGAGTGGGAGAAGGTTCTACGACATCCAGTCGTTTTGCTACAAGTTTCATTTTGTCCTCTATTTAGTGAGTGATTCCTCTGGAACTGTTTCTTTAAACTGATCCAAAGTATAAATTTCGTATTCATACCCTTGTTCGGTGAGGAAGAGTTGTCTGTTTTGACCAAATCTCTCTTCGTTAGTATCACGCGAAATCAACGAGTAAAATATAGCTGTATTGTCTTGGGATTTCGGACGAAGGATCCTTCCTAGACGCTGCGCCTCTTCTTGCCTCGAACCAAAGGTTCCCGATACCTGAATGGCTATGTTTGCATCTGGTAAGTCGATAGAAAAGTTTGCCACTTTAGATACCACAAGTTGTTTGATTTGTCCTGTACGGAAGGCCTGGTAGAGTTCCTGTCTTTCAGGAAGAGGAGTTTTTCCAGTAATCAAAGGAATTTTGAAAGTATTGGAAATCTCTTCTAACTGATTGATGTACTGTCCAATCACCAAAATGTTGTTAGTGGAGTGTTTTTTTAGGATATAACTAATCGCCCGAAGTTTTTCAGGATTTTCTGATGCCAAACGGAATTTTTCACGGTCATCCGCCACAGAATATTTCATACGAAGGTCATCTTCCATAGGAACACGGATCTCCACACAATTGGCTTCCGCAATCCATGACTTGGCTTCGAGTTCCTTCCAAGGTACATCGTATTTTTTAGGACCGATGAGGGAGAACACATCTTCTTCGAGTCCATCTTCACGCACAAGAGTTGCCGTTAAACCTAACCTGCGTTTGGCTTGAAGTTCCGATGTCATACGGAAAACAGGAGCTGGTAATAAGTGAACCTCATCATACACAATCAGTCCCCAGTTGTTGGCACTGAAGATATGAAAATGTGTAAAGTCCCCACCTTTTTTCTTCCTATGAGTTAAGATGTTATAAGTTGCAATTGTGATGGGTTTGATTTCTTTCATCTCACCCGAATACTCACCAATGTCAGACTCTGGGATATCGGTTTTGTCTAAAATTTCATTTCTCCACTGGCGAATGGACAAAGTGTTCGTTACAAGAATCAGAGTTTCTGCTCCGACAATTTGCATGACTCCCATACCAACGATTGTTTTTCCCGCACCGCAAGGTAATACAACCACACCCGATCCACCTTCATTCCGCCCACCGGCATGAAAGGCTTCTACAGAGGCTCTTTGGTAATCACGCATTCCAAATTTAATTCCGCTGATGGTAACAGGACGTAAGTTGAATGGATATTTATTCCCTTCATCGTAACCTGCAAGGTCTTCCACTGGAAAACCAATTTTGATTAACGCTTGTTTGATGTGACCACGGTATTCTTTTTTAATACGAATTTTATCACCTTCCATTCCATCCACAAAGGGTTGAACGGCACGGTTGTTAGCAATTTCTGTGATGAATCCTTTTTCATTGGAAATGATATACAATTCCCCGGATTCTTCTTTTACCAGTTTTACTTTTCCGTAACGAGAAATTTGTTCTCTCACTTCATTCATTACGTTCTTTGGAACGGAATAACGAGCAAACTTTGTTAATCCTTCAATGATCTCTTCGGCAGTCATTTTGATAGACGCTGCATTCCACAAAGAGAGTGGAGAGATGCGATAGGTATGCATATATTCCGGGCTTTTTTCAAGCTCTGCGAATTTGGCAATGAGGTCCCGACAGGCTTCAAATTCTGGGTTATCCACCTCAAGAAGCATTGTTTTATCACTTTGTACGGTGAGTGGCTTGGTCATGGTATTCCCTCTCAATTTAACCAGGCTGGGAAGAGAAACCGCCCTGTCAACTCATTTGATTTTAATAGATTTTCGATGTGTTTTCGACGTGTTTTTCAGGCAAATCCAGAATATTTGGAACAAAGTGGAGTAACCAACCGTCTAATCTTAGTTACTCTATACCTTTTCTATTATTTTTTTTAGATTGACTGATTTTGTTTTTATGGGCGTTCCCAATGGGATTTTAGTTTCCCACTCTAAATTTCCAAGGGTCAGGCTCACTCCGGGGTGCGCTTACGCTCCCGCCAGCTTCTCGTCGTTAGACGATCCGCTGGCCTTACGCCCTCCGGATCCTTAACGCTTCAAATAATCCTCTAAAATAGATTCATTGGCACCTGTTAGATGCATTCGGTCAGTGAGAAATTTCCGATATTCCCGGGCTCCCTTTTCTCCATAATAAAGACCCAAAATATGCCTAAGGATATGGTGCACTTTTCCCTCTTTTTTTAGGACAAGCCGAATATAAGAGATTAGTTCTGTAAGCACTTCTTCTCTAGAAAGAGGATTTTCCTTGGAACCAAAGTAAAATTGGTCCACTTCATGAAACAAAAATGGATTGTCGTAGGCGGCTCGCCCGATCATCACTCCATCTACTTTGGTTAGGTGCTCTTTAATTTCTGAATGGGTTTTAATTCCCCCATTGATCGTGATGGTTAAACTAGGAAAATCTTCTTTTAATTGGTATACGTCTTGATAACGGAGAGGCGGAACCGTTCGATTTTCTTTGGGTGAAAGTCCTTCTAAAATTGCAATCCTTGCATGTACGATACAATGGTCGACCCCTGCATCTTTGATTTTAGATACAAAATGGTATAAATCTTCGTATGTTTCTTTTCCATTCACACCAATCCGGTGTTTGACGGTCACAGGGATTTTGACCTTTGCTTTACAAGAAGAAACCATCTCCGCCACAAGGTTTGGTTCTTTCATAAGACAGGCACCGAAACTGCCACTTTGTACTCGGTCCGAAGGACAACCTACATTCAAATTGATTTCGTTATACCCACAGCTTTCCCCAATTTTGGCACATTCAGCAAGTGCCAAAGGAGAATCTCCACCTAACTGAAGTGCAATGGGATGTTCTTCTTTTGAAAAATCGAGATATCGATGGTTGTCTTTTCCACGAAGAATGGCACCTGTGGTCACCATCTCCGTATAGAGTAACGCGTGTTTGGAGATAATCCGCATAAAAAAGCGGAAATACCTGTCGGTCCAGTCCATCATCGGGGCAACAGAAATGCGGTACGATGGAACGGGACTTGTCAAAAAAATTCTCCTATGCTTCTTGCGGGTGTTCCTCTCTGGATGGAAGGCTTAAAACAGAAGCGATTTCTGTGGGAACCCCTCTATGGATTTCTTCAGAAGCAATTACTGCAAAGTTCCTGGGGGGTAGTTCCTTTGTCAAAAAGAATGCAAAGGCTTGTCTTAGGTATCTAGAAACCACAAAGATCAGGAACCTGTTCTCATCCAAAGCCTTTTGTAATTCGTTATATACCGATTCCAAAATTCTCACACGAACATCATGAGGCAGGATGATGAGTTTACTTCCATCCGTTTCATCTAGAGTGATACTTTTATTCATACGATCAATGATCCGTGGATCAATGGTGACCACATGTAACTTTCCATCTGGTGAAAGGAAGTCATTGATGATTTGGCGAGATAATGCTTGTCTAACATGTTCTGCTAAATCAAAAGGATTGTTGGTTCGTGGAAGATGATTTGCAATGGCATCCATAATTTTTGGAAGGTTTTTAATCGACAATCCTTCTGCCAAAAGATTCTGCAAGGTTTGTTGGATGATCCCAAGGCGACCTTGTTTATCGTAATCCAATTCTCCCACAAGAGTGGGATGAGTTTGACGTAAATGTTCAAGAAGGGCTTTCACCTCTTCTCTTCCAAGGAGTTGCGAAGCATAATTAGAAATCAGTTCTTTTAAATGAGTGATGATGACCGTAGATGGATCCACGACCGAATAACCTTTGTTCTCTACTTCAATTTTATCATTTGGATCAATCCAAGTGGCTTTCAATCCAAAGGCTGGCTCCGTAAAAGGTTCACCCACAATGGCTTCCAAATTACGTGCTGTATTGTTCATAGCCATCAAACGGTCTGCTCGCACTGCAGATTGTCCAACAACCACTCCATTGATTCGAATACTATAATTATCGTGAGGGATTTCTAAATTGTCTATGATTCGAATGGCTGGGATCACGAGTCCAAAATCGATTGCAAATTTTTTGCGTGTGTTCGCAATTTGCTCCAGTAAATGTCCACCTGACGAAGCGTCAACTAACGGCAGTAAATCGCGGCCAAGTTCCACCTGAATGGCTTCGACAGAAATTTCTTTGATATAATTCTCTGGTTTTTTTTCTTGGACTTTTTCCTGGGCAACGTTTTCAATTTTTTTGATTTCTTCTTTTGCCACTTGTTCAATAGAATATCCCAAATAACCAATGGCTCCCGCTAAAAAGAGTAGTGAGAAAAATGGCAGTCCAGGGATCAAACTAGAAAGACCAAGGGCTCCTGAAACCACATACAGAGTTTTTGCGTTTCCAAAAAGTTGATCTTTGATTTCCACTGTGAGTTTTTTTTCTGAACTCGAACGTGTGACAATGATACCGGTTGCAGTTGTCGATAGTAATCCTGGGATTTGCGAAACAAGTCCATCCCCAATCGTAAACTTTCCATACGTTTCTATCGAAGCAAGAAAGGACTCTCCACGAATTGTGGAACCAATCAATATTCCACCGAGTAAGTTGATAGCGGTGATGATTAATCCCGCTCTTACATCCCCTTGTACGAACTTCGATGCTCCATCCATAGCCCCATAAAAATCAACTTCACGTTGGACTTTTTTTCGTTTTACCTTTGCCTCTGCTTCAGTGATCGCACCACTATTAAGTTCCATATCAATGGACATTTGTTTTTGTGGTAATCCATCGAGTGTAAACCTTGCTGCCACTTCCGAGATCCGTGTCGCACCTTTTGTGATGACTAACACCTGTACAATGGTAAGAATAATAAAGATAATCAGACCAACAACATACTTACCAAGTCCCGATTCTCCACCCACCACA
Organism: Leptospira harrisiae; assembly: GCF_002811945.1. NCBI lineage: Bacteria > Pseudomonadati > Spirochaetota > Leptospiria > Leptospirales > Leptospiraceae > Leptospira > Leptospira harrisiae. Next base: position 13,920 of record NZ_NPDX01000004.1, read on the forward strand.
AAGGTTCCAAATGCTTCAATGACACTGGAATTCATTGCAGGGCCTTTGGATAAAATTTGTCTTGTTGTTGATACGTTTAGTGCTAATCGAAATAACGTGGTGATCAGTAGGATACTAGGAAAAATCGAAAATTCACTGGGTTCCGTTACTGACAAAGCAGTCATGAGGATCAGGAGCCCGAGTCCAATACTCACAACAATGAGAATGTCTAAGACAAAGCCCGGCAGCGGGACAATCAACATTCCCAAAATCAGAAGTGTTCCCACTCCTAATATCAAATCGGATTGTTTGAGTATATCTCTAAAGTTCATTTGCTTATGCCATTCCTACTTTTTTTTTAAACTTCTCAAGAGTGATAAGGATTTGCACCACTGCTTGAAAGAACTCTTGCGGGATTTCTTCTCCCACTTCCACTTGCGCATATAAAAGGCGTGCTTGTTTAGGGCTTTCAACGATCGGAACATCATTTTCGCGAGCGATCCTTCGTATTTCTAATGCTAGGCGATTCTCTCCTTTCGCAATCACACGAGGTGCAGAATCCCTTCCCATTTCATAGGATAGTGCTACTGAATAATGTGTGGGGTTGGTTATGACAACGTCAGCCTTTGGAACTTCACGAAGCATATTCCCCTGCATCATGTCACGTGCGAGTTGCATCCTACGATTTTTCATCACAGGATCCCCTGAATCTTCTTTCATTTCACGTTTCGCTTCCGAAGGCGTTTGTTTTAATGATTCTTCAAATTCAGACTTTTGAAAAAAGAAATCAGCAACGGCAATCCCCAAAAGCAAAAGTCCTACCGCCATCATAATCTTAAATCCAGAATAGGTGATAAGGGAAATTGCCTGCATCATACCCATATTTCCCGTCAAAAGGACTTTTAGAAAATCTCCGGAAATTAAAATATAACTAATCACTCCGATTAACACTACTTTTGCGAGCGACTTCACTAAATTAAACAATGTTTGGCGATTCGGCAATACACGTTTAAAGTTAGGTGTGATACGGTCAAAACGAAAAGACAAAGCTCTCGGTGAAAACATAAACCCAACTTGAACCACATTTCCAACAACTGCAAAGACAAGAGTAATCGCAAGAACAGGCCAAAGCAGGTTAAAAAAATCACGGGATACACCAGAGAGAATCACCCGGAACTCTTCAGCCCCAAACCGGTCTAGTTTCATTCCCATAGGCAGGTATTTTTTGATAAAAATTGCAGTATTTCTAATAAATGTATCACCTAGAATAAACAATACGCCAGTTCCACCTAACAGAACCAAAGTAGAAGCAACTTCGTTTGATTTAGGTACATTCCCTTTCTCTTTTTCTTCTCGCCTACGACGTTCACTTGGTGGTTCCGTTCTCCCTTCGTCAGCAGCAGCAAAGAGTTGGAGTTGGATTTCATAGTATCCAGTGGAAAAAAAAGCGGAAGTTGACAGAGTTTTTATATGCGACTCAGGTTTTGAATTGATAGAAAAAATTTCTAATCCACCAAACAATGATCTGACCCAAGAAAAAAATTCGATCTTTTCATTACCCAATACATTTTTAATACAATCTTTCATAGGTTTGGCCACTCCCGAATGAGTAAACTCGCCTTATCCATAGAAATTTGAATCCCTTGTACCATTTGTGTTGCAATAAAAGTTAGAGTTGCAATGAGAGTAAGAGTTCCAATAAATACTTTGAGTGGGAAAGACATGGACATCACATTCATTTGTTGTGCTGCTTTCCCCATTAGGCCTTCTGCAAGTGAAACCAAAAACAAAATTCCCATCACAGGTAATGCAATTTTAAAAGCCACCACAAACATAGCACCAATGGCTTCTTCCATCAAACGATACAAACCAGCATTTACCTTCCCAGTGAAAGAAATGATTTTAATTTTTTCAAAGGAATATGCCAGTGTTTCAATGAGAAACCGGTGGGCACCAATAACAAGAAAGAGAGCTGTTGCCATTAAGTTTTTCATAGTACCAATGGCAGGGAGTGAATTTTGTGTGACTGGATCTAAAATCTCCGTATATCCAAATCCAATTTGGTTGTTAAAAAATTCCCCTGCCATTTGGAAGGCAGCAAACACAAGTGAGACGAGAAATCCAATAAACACACCAACTAACATTTCCGATATTATCAGAATCCCGAAATTGACCATATGGCCGGGGACAGGTGGCATATACGTTGCTACAACAGGATAAACAATCAGCGAAACCATAAAAGAAAAGATCATTCGAAGTGAAAAATTGATCGATTCTGATGAGAAAAAAGGTGCAACAAGGAAAAGTCCGAGCAGTCGAACTAAGACAAAGAGAAAAGATTGAAAGTGTAAAACAAATGGTTCCATATCATATCTTTTCTATCATAAAAAAAATTTCACGAGTATAGTCTGTCATCACTCGAACCATCCATGCCGAAAAAAAAACAATCACGGCAAAAATAGAAACAAGTTTTGGTACAAAAGCTATAGTTGGTTCTTGGATAGAGGTAGTTGTTTGCAGGATACCAACAATTAGTCCGACTACAAGTGCAGTAATCAGGATGGGACTAGATATTTTTAATGTGACTATGAATGCTTCTCGGAGTAAATTGACTACATCGACTTCTGTCATTTGTAACTCCTTACAAGCTCTAAAACAAGCAAGTTCCATCCATCAATCAGAATAAAGAGAATCAGTTTTAGTGGCAGTGAAATCATCACCGGCGGCAACATCATAAAACCCATAGCAAGAAGTGCAGATGCAACAATCAAATCGATCACGATAAACGGAATGAAGATATAAATACCAATAATAAAAGCCTTTTTGATTTCACTTAACATAAAAGCGGGAACCAAAACATAGGAAGGTACATCTTCAAAGGATTTTACATTTTGAACTTTCCCAATTTTCAGAAACAAAGCAACATCCTTTGTTCCATCTTTTCCCAATTGGCGAATCATAAATTGGCGAAGATGTTTCATAGATCCTTCCATCATCGCCGTTTGGTCAATTTTTCCATTTAAGTATGGTTGGAGGGCTTCATCATTCACCTTACCAATGGTAGGTGCCATAATAAAAAAAGTAACAAAAAGGGCAAGACCCATCATCACTTGGTTTGGTGGTAAGTTTTGTAAAGAAAGTGCTCGTCTCACAAAATCAAACACAATCACCACCTTCGTAAACGAAGTGACACTCATCACAATTGCCGGTGCCAACGAAAGAATGGTCACAAGGAAAAGGATCATCAGAGACAAACTTGTTTCTTTTGGACCTTTCGCCTCATTTACATTAAACGATAAATTCGGAATAGGAATTCTTGTTCCTTTATCTTGGGCCATAAGCCCAGTAAACCCACCCGCAGTGATTAGAAACAGAATCCCAATGAGAAAAATAATTGATTTATGTCTCTTAAGGAAGGATAAAAAACGGAATTTCACGACTCCCCTCCTTCCAACAATTCACGGTGTTTGCGTAGGCGCTCCAGTCCTTCTTTCGCTTTCCTTTGGATCTCTGCTGCCCCATCAAATTCCAAACTTTCCATCTTCGAAGGGTTGATGCGAATTTTTCTTTGTGCTTTGCTTTGTAAACTTTCGAGGACAGTTTCCAAAAAATTAGGAACGTACGGGTCCGCTTCCTCTTTCATTTTTTGAATTTGTGATTTTTCGTCGGGTGCTGTCACTTCAGTGAGTAAACTCACAGATCCATCAGCGACACCTAACACAAGCGTACGACCGCCCACTTCGACAATTTGAACTGATTGTGTAGCAGAAAGTGACAAACTAGACAAAACTTTCATAAACCCTTTGACAGGATATTTTGCCGACTTTGTTTTTTGCATTTGCAAGATGAGAAAATATCCTGCACCCACTAAAATACTTAAAATAAATAAAATTTTTAGTAAAATCCAAGTGGCAGAAGGGGAATCATCCGGATTTTCTGCATATCGCTCTTGGATTAGATTAGTTTCTTCGTTCCCTCTAGGAACCTCTCCCACATTCGTTTTGTTAGTGTTAGATGGTCCTTCAAACCTAGGTGGAGAATTTGAATTATTGGCATCGGCAGGTTTAGATTTGGAATCACCCAATTCCTGGCGAAGGATTTGGTCCAATTCCTTAGTTTCTGCATTTTGAGAAAAAAGAGGAGAAACAAAAAATACGAGAATCAGGCAAAAGTACATAACTTGCCCCTTTCGTTTTTGTGGCCTCTCGGTTTTACGAATCATTTTTCGCCTTTGAGTCTATCGGTTGGACTTACAATATCGGTAACACGAACCCCAAAGTTTTCATCGATGACCACAACCTCACCTTTCGCGATGAGTTTGCCGTTTACAAGTAAATCCACTGGCTCACCAGCTAACTTATCTAGTTCGATGATGGAACCTTCACCCAAACCCAAAATATCTTTGATGTACATTTTGGTTCTTCCAAGTTCCACTGTTAGTGCCATTTGCACATCCATGAGGAGGTTGAGGTTTGTTTGTCCCGGGCCACCACCTGCTGTCGCAAGAGATGGAAAATTAACACCTTTGATTCCAACAGACCCTTGGCCGCCACCCATTCCCATATTGGGTTGCATGTTGACGTTCATTCCGCCGGACTGTTGTTGTTGTTTTTGGCCACCACCCTTTTGGATATCCAAAACGGAATTTGCCATAGACAATGCGATTACATAATATACTTTAAAAGAACCTACTCCATCAATATTCAAACTGAGAGAGGTTTTCACCAAATTGCTGTCATCTGGTAGTTGTAAATCACGGCCTGAATTCACCAACGCAATCTCTGGTGGGCTACCGGACATGGTGCCACCAAGTTTCATTCCGATTTGTGCTGTCACAGTTCCAAGAATTGGTGACAAGGAATCTTTTAAAGTTTGGAGTTGTGCATTGTCTAGTTGGCCTGGAGGAGTCATTCCACCCATCATCACACCAGCAATTTTTGCAGCGTTTTCTTGCGCCATAATGAGGCAAACTCGTCCCGCCAAACTTCCGCTAATGGTGGAGAATAAACTAACGGATTTTGTTCCAAGTTCCTTTTGAATGTCAGCTGAGGAGCTCGATTCGGTGGCAGGGTTCATAAAACGAGTGTTTTTTGCCAAGATCGTGCCAAGTGTGTTCCCCGCCACCTGGAATGCAGAGCCGATCACATCAGAAATAATGTCGCGGTCAATTGGAGATAGGTTGTCCGATGACGAACTTGCGGCGCCACTTAAGGAAGAGAGGTCGAATGTATCATCCGCACCTTGTAGTAATGCGTCTATCTCGTCTTGTGAGAGTGAACCTTCACCCATACCCTTATATCTCCGGAAAACTTAGGATAATGAGACATAATATGAATCTTTTTGTCACTCAGTTTTTTTCCGAATTGACAAAAAGTAAAAAGATCAGTCGAATGCGCTGGCAAATCCATCCGAATAGGCACGGAGGTTGTCATACGAGTAAATTCCCGTGTTGTGGTAGTCACTCCAAACTATGGAAATCGCATAACGACCCACTTTAGTCCAAGAAAGCAGTTTGATGGACTGGATATGTCCAGTGGCATCTCCGACTTTCCCACCATGCCCACCCCGACAAGTGGCACAAGGGCATTTTTTACGCAGGTCAAGAAGGGAATACTTTGACCCATGGCCATCCTTCCATTCGATATAAAGCGAATCATCATCGAAGGAAATTTCTTTCGGGAAGGTGGCAAGCTGCGAATTCGACATTTTTAAGGTTTCACCGGGAGTTTTGTCGTTTTGGAACGAAAATTTCCAACGGTAGTTCCATACTGAATTTTGTCACCGAGGGTTATGTTTGTCAAGTCTATGGTGTCATTTTCGAATACAAGAATGACTGTGGATCCCATTTCAAAACGTCCGAGTTCCGACCCTTTCTCAATCATGATCGATACGTCTTTGTAATGGTGTTCCTTTGCAAAACGAATCCAGTTGTTTGTTACAATTTTATTGTCATACGTAACACGAATTTTACCAACGTTAGACGCACCAACTTTGATAACAGCTATTTTGCCGTATTCCGTTTGTAAGAAAGTGATGAGCCTTTCGTTTTTTGGAAAAAGCCCTCGGATATTGAGAACCGCTAAATCGTTCACAGGGAAAAGTTTCCCTGGTTCATAATAGTATCCTAAAATTTGCCCAGCAAAAGGACTATGGATGCGGTGATAATCTTGCGGAGATAAATAAAAGGTGATGTATTTACCATTTGTGAAAAATGGATAATACTTTTCGGAACCTAACAATTCTTTTACGGAGTAATCAATCCCTTTTGCTTGGATGATAGTTGATTGACTGATATTACCAAAACTTGTGATTTTAGAATCTGTAGGAGAAACCACGGCGTTGGCAGCTGAATCAATGATCCTAGCTTCTGCACGAAGGGCACGAGTAAAAAATTGATTGAGAGATGCGTATTCTTTAATCTCAAGTTCTGCTTCGCTCAAATTAATTTTGTATGCCTTTGCAAATGCCTTTAAGATGGGAATCATCATAAATCTTGGCATCTTAAACATGGAGAAGTATCCAAACAGTTTGGAAATCAGGTTTTTAGGTAGTAAGGTCAAAAACAAAAGGTAAATGTCTTTGAAAATTTCGTAACGAGCACCTGATTCAGAAAGGTATTTTTTTAATTCAAAATTGGCAGATTTACCAAGTAACATTAGAGAAACTAACAAAGGCACACTGGTGATGACTGCCGCAATGTAACCCCAGTGCATAACAAAAATAAAAACTTCGATTCCATATTTTACATAAAGATAAGCAAAACCGAGAGTTGATCCAATAAACAACATTCGAAAAAAATTGGAAAACTTTTCACCAAATACATAAAATGCATTTTGTTCTCCACTATAAAACCAACCAGCGAGGCTCAGAATACCAAAACAAAGAAAGGAAATAAAAAATAAAATAGCTGGGATCGAATCCTTGTGTTCCAAAATCCGATCGGGGAAAGAAAGGATTGTTTCTAAATTGACTGCACCATAAGAATACAAAACAAAACCAACGAGTGTTGCCATAACAAAACCTTCAAAGAAGGAAGCAAGCATACTCACTAACCCTTGTTTTGCGGCATAATCAGTCCGAACCACACCAGCGATTCCTGATGATTTTCCCACTGCAGTTTCGGTCGACAAAAAGAAAGTACTTAAGGAGACAGAAAGCCCCCGTAAAATTCCAAATGCACCTCCACCTTGTAAAGCCTTGATGGAAAAAGCTTCCTTCGTGACATCGGACAAAAATCCAAAAAAGGAAACCATTCCGCCTGAGAACAATGACACATAACCAAAAATAAAAAGGATGATTCCAATCGGTGCAAGGATGGAAGCAGCACGCCCCACTCGCCTAACGCCACCTATTACTATGAAGAGTAAAATTACTGAAATGGAAATGGGTCCTGACAAACCGGATAAACTCAAACCTTCTTTGGTGATGTATGTCAGTCCCACATAAGGAAAAATTCCACCAAACAAAAGTACTGTTACTAAACTTGCAAGAGAAAAGGCCACAGCAAGCCATTTTGCCCGCAATGCCTTTTCGATAAAATACATTGGTCCCGAAAGGTAACGACCACTCGGAAGTTGGTTTCTGAATTTGACGGCAAGGGTTGAGGATACAAAACGAATGGGCATCACAAGTAAACTCATGACCCAAATCCAAAAAAGAACGCCAATTCCACCATAGGCGATGGCCAGAGCGGTTCCGATGACGGAACCGGCAAGTAAGGATGAACCAATTCCAGCAAAAAAGGCTTGTGAATGAACCAATTGTCCCTTGGAACCTTTGAAATCCATATTGCCCGTAAGAATTTTTAGAGCAAGGAATAGAAAACGAATTTGTGGAAAGCCCAACCGAAAGCTCAAATACACTGAAGCAATCAGTATGAGGTAAAAATAGGGGCTGAGAATGTCCGATCCTAAAATCAGATTAAACGTAGATCCGTTTTGAAAGAGTGTTTCCATATTGGTTCTTCCTCACGAAATTGGATGAAATTGTTATGTCAAGATGTATTGTGATCCTTTCGCTTCTGGTTTTTATGATTTCTTCTCTTGTCCTCGGCAACTTGGTCGCCGAACCCTCTGGGATCGAAGTGGGGATGCGTTATGGTGCTGGAGAAAGAATTCCTGGTCGGTTTGATGGTGACCTAAAACAGTTCTCTTCCACCTTCAATCCATTGGTGTTTTCTGATGTCAGTTTGAGCGGAGGAAAATCCACCAATTTGTATGAAGGTTTTGTTCGTTTTCTTTTAGACTCAAGGTCAAGGGTTGGATTTGTTGTAGGAAGAAATGATTGGCAGATGCTTCACCTAACCGAAGTTACAAGCGACCTCTATTATACGAAACTAAGGTCTGAAATTTACTCCTACCATGTTCTCGGAATGTATTACTTTACAATGCCCATCTTTCGAAATTGGGAATGGGAAAATGGTTTGGGAATTGGATTTACCTCTGCCGATTGGAACATAAGAGGATATTCTGTAGGTGAACTTGCACCCGATACCCAATACTTCAATCAAAAAGGTAGACTTCGAGGGAGTGGGCTTGCTTATCGAGCAGAAACAGCCATCAATCACCGGTTATACGACAATACTTTTTTTCAAATTGGTCTTGGATACCACCATGTCGCCATTGATAAGTTCAGCGGGAATTATAATGGAGAAACCTCAAGCTTCTATATTCGGGCAGATGGGAAAGTAGGAGTGATTGATGACACTCGAATCCTTGATGCCACTGTGAGCACTGCACAAACTTTTCGAAGATTAGATATGAACACGGGTTCATGGATTCTTTATTTTTCAGTCTTCCAAAGGTTTTTAGATTGACGATCCATTGCTTAAAGTATCAATTTTAACAAAATTACATGAAACCTTCTAAAATCATTACCATTGGTATCAAAGAACTGGCTCACCAAAAAGTCATCCTTGCTGCTTGGTATAACTTTCTAAAAGAAAACTTCGATGCCAAAAAAGTTTCTGCAGAAGAATTCACTTTATACCTACAAGCACATGTCATGTATGATTTGGACAAAGACCAAATCGAATTGATGTTGTCGGGTCCAGAACCTCTTTTAGAAGATTTCAAAAAGTCTATTTTTGGATGAATCTCCAAATCTTCGGAACAAAAAAATGCAAAGAAACTAAGAAGGCACAGTTGTTCTTCCAAGAACGTCGTGTGACTTTTCAGTTTATCAACTTACAAGAAAAAGAAATGAGCAAAGGGGAACTTCGCTCCATTTTAGGCAGTGTGAGTTTAGATGACTTGATTGATACGGAATCCAAAGTTTACGAAGACAAAAATCTAAAATACATGTTATACGATAAAGAAGAGGCTCTACTTACAAACCCCCTTCTCTTCAAAACACCAATCGTTCGCGATGGGAAACGTGCCACCATCGGATTTGTTCCAGATGTCTGGAAACAATGGATCTTAGAATCTAAAAAATAAAAGAAGAAGTCTTTAAGACTCCAATTTTTTTCGTTTTGAATAATCCTTCGCAATTTCAGGTAAAGCAGGTAAAGAACTGTGAATTCTATGCATTTCCAAGGCTGGCCTTGCAGGAATTCCAAAGTAAGCTGTTTTTTCTTTAGAATCTTCCGTTAAACCTGAAAGTCCCATAAGAATCGAACCTTTTTTCATTGTTAGGTGTTCGGCAACAGCAGACTGCCCGGCAAGAAAACATCCATCTTCGATGGTGACAGAACCTGCAAGGACAGTGGCACCTGCGATATAAACATAATTACCGACACGGCAATTGTGACCGACATGGACATGGTCATCAAATTTTGTAAAATTCCCGATGGTGGTGGATTCAAGAGCTGCTCTATCCACAGTACAATGAGCACCCATTTCCACTTCGTCACCAATGACGACATTTCCAATCTGAGGGACTTTGTATCGCACTCCTGCATAGTCATAAAAACCAAATCCATCGGCACCAATGACAGTATTAGAATGGATCAAATTTCTTTTTCCTAGCTTACAGTTGTAATAAACAACAACTCCCGATTTTAAAATCGTCTCGTCTCCGATTTCTACATTTGGTTCCAAAACTACATTAGGGTAAATGACTGCTTTGTCTCCAATGACTACATTCTCTTGGATCACGGCAAAATCCATAATTGTTACATCTTTTCCCAGTTTGGCGGAAGGATGGATGCTGGCTTTTTGAGAAATAAAAGAAGTGTATTTTGGTTTTTTTTCAAACAAAGATACAACTTGAATGAATTTTACTTTAGAACCTTCTTCAGGGATAATGATTGCATTAGGAAATTGTGAAGCAAGTGAGTCGACAGTTAAAGCCACTTTTACGTCCGATGCTTTTTTATGTTTTGCTAAATATTTTTTGGATGCTACGTAATATATACTATTGGGATCTACAGGAGTATGGTGCTCCAAATCTTTGATTCCATTGATCTCTAAATCACCAGAGCCGGTGAAACTTGCACCTAATTGTTCAGCTAATTCCTTTAGTTTCATTCAAACACCTTACACTTGAAAAATAATTGGAAGGGACATATTTCAATCACATTTTTAAAATCTATCATATTGATAATTTTCAAACTATCCGATGATTAGACTATGCGACATCTACTTTTAAAGAAAAGCATTCGTTTGCTTTTGTTAACTTACACCGTTCAATATTGTTTATTCACGGAGAGTTTAGTAGCGCAAGATGGATTTGTCTTTGAAAACCCATATCAAAAGACAGATCAGGCTGTTGATGAAAAGTCATTTACAATCTACTTTTCCAATCATTCTTCAAAAATATCCAAATCAGATTTAGTTCGGCTACAAATAGCAGCAGATTATCTAAATCAAAATCGAAATTATGAAGTATATATTTATGCGCACGCAAATGAAGGAAAAACCGCCAAGGATGATATTTCCATTAGCGAAAAAAGGTCGTTAGAAGTGGAACGTTTCTTTTTGATTCATTTTGTGGAACCAAACCAAATCAGAAGATTGTTTTATGGGAATTCAAAATCACCTAACAAAACGAAAGAACACCAAGCACTCAACAGGCGAGTAGAGATAAAAATCCAAGCCCTTCCTTAATAAGACTCATTCCAATTTTTAAGGTCATCGATATCATCAATATCATTTAGTTCTGATAATAAAGTGACAGTTTTTTTGTTTTTTTGTATGGATTGTAGAGTTAGAGTTAAAACCTCATTTGTGCTCCAGGGAATAGAATTAAAAACAAAGGGATAAAATTCTTTCATTCCCAAAAGATAATAGCCACCATCCGTTGCGGGACCAATTACAAAATCAGATTCATCCAAAGCCGAGTAGGCTTTTTCAAAAATTTCTTTTGTCAAGAAAGGACAGTCGGTTCCAATAATCACAATCTTTCCTAACTTATTTTGAAATTCATTCTGAAAGGCAACTTTCATTTTAAATCCAAGATCTCCTTCCGCTTGGACTTTCGTTGCATACCCAAATTCAAATCTCAAAGAATTTTTAAGATGTAAATGATCCCAATATACTATTTTTTCTGCTTCAAAAACGGATGTTACCTTTTTTGTAATTTCAAGAAGTTCAAAATAAATTTGTAATGTTTTGGAATCGCCAATACTAACGGCTAAACGTGTTTTTACTTTTCCTAACTCAGGTTGTTTTGCGAAGATGATTAATTTGTTTGTATCCATAAAACCCTAAAATCAAAATTGAAATCATCCAATGGATGTAAACAAAACTATAATATACATACAATCCGTAAGATAAAAATGCTAAAAAGGCAATGATTGAAACAATCCACTCTGCTTTGTTGTTTCCCACCAAAAAAAATACCCATAGAATCCAATACCAAGGATGAACCACTGGGGAAAACAAAAGAAACATTGAATAAAGTATCAAAAACACATGAACCAGGGTGAACTTCTTGAAAAAATTTTGTTTGAGTAGATAAACGATCGTTAATCCAAGAACGGAAAAAGATATGACCCCTGACAAATACTCAACCCGGAATAAAGAAAGAATGAAGTAGAAAAAAGGTTCTAAAATTCCAGCAAATCGAAAGGAATGAAAAAAAAGTCCAATCCCTGCACTTCCTTGCAACATAAATTCAGAAAACACAGTTATCTTCCAAATCAAAAGAGAAAAAATGATCAGAAGAAGTAAGATGGTCCTATCTTTTTTATCTCCTCGAAAACCTAAGGCAAATAAAAAAACATTAAATTTCAATTGTGTTAAAAGAAAAAAAGAAAACAAATCAAAACGATAAATCTTTATAACCAATAAAAATAAACATCCAGTGACAAGTAATATTTCTGGGTGCATTTGTGAAACACCTTCAATGATCACGAGCGGATTTCCAAAATACAACCAATACGTTTTATTATTGTTATCCGGGTATAACTTTCGAATAAAACACAAATTAATACATTCAAACAGAACAAACATAATTTGTACGCCAACCAAACTATTTGCAAATAACGAACCAACCAAGGTTCCTAATGAAAAAAAACACTGCAATAACAAAGGATATACGGAATAATAATCGGGACTATTCATTTTCAGAAACAAAAAATCTAATCCGAGATTGGATGTATTATGCAATCCCATAATTTCTCTGGGAGTATGATGATAAGGAGAGATACCATTCAATAAAAGTTTTGCATCAAATAAATATCGGTAGATATCGTCACTCCATACTGCCGGAGAACCAATCACAACAACTCGCAAAAAAATTCCATACGACCAAAAAAGTAAAAATCGATTCCCAAATAAAGAGACAATGTCTGATAAAAAATAAAAATACAAAGGCAAAACAAAAGCCACTGCAAAGATAACACCGAAATCATTTCGATTTCCAAAATGAACCGAAACATATAGAAGGATTGGATAAATCAAAAACAATAGAATTTTTAATATTTGGCGACTAATGGGCACGAAAAACTAACAACCGAAAAAAAGTGTATAAAATTTTAATACCAACACGAAAAGACATAGAAAAGGTTCCCGAAATTTTTGAAATACCTGCAAATCGTTTTCGATAATTCACAGAAATTTCACGAACATCGAAACCCAATTGCAAAGCCTTTACATGCATTTCAATATTCCATCCCCAAGTTGGATCTTGCATCTGTAATTTTTGAAAAGCAGAATATTTTACAATCCTAAGTGGACCCATATCGGTAAATTTGAGTCGAAAAAACAAGAATATCAAAAAACAAGTAAGAGCATTTCCAAAGATTTGAATTGGAGACAATGCCCCTATTTCAACAGTTCCAATGGTTCTGGAACCAATCACTAAATCTGCATTTGATTCCTCAATCACTCGTATTAATTTTTGAATGTCAGAGGGATCATCAGAACCATCGGCATCACAAAATAAAATGTATTTAGGTTCCTGTTCTAAATTTTTGATCCAATTTATTGCCACCAAACAGGCATTTCCGTATCCAATTTCCGGGCAATCCAGTAACAATAAACCCAATTGTTTCACAATCTCCGGCGTTTTGTCCTTGGAAGCATTGTTTACAACGATAAACTGAGATTTATCTAATCCCGAACCTGAAATAAGACCATTTAACGCACGTGATATGCCCTCTTCTTCGTCCCTTGCTGGTATGATACAAAGAACTTTATTCACCCTTTCTCTGCTGATTCCTTCGAAATAATTCTTCTAATGGAGTATCTTTTCTGAATTTGGTTTTCAATTGGTAAGTTGATTCAATGACAATGGAACTATGAGGATACAAATCTTTTATGTTTTCGACTTTTTCTTTATAAGGGGAGGAAAGGTACCCTGAGGATAGTATCATATAGTCAGATGTTTTATCTTTTAAACGAACATGAACTGCCTGGAAAAGATAAGTTTCTATAGAAGGATTAGTCTGACTAAATTTCCAAACAAATTCTTTTCCAGATGGAATCCGAGAATCACTGACTTTTTTTGCCGAAGGAGACCAAGACCATTCTTGACCTATAGTGGTTTCCTCTTTTAAAATTGTTTTACCAGTTTTATCTAGACCAACAAGTGTAAGTCGATAAAATCTTTCAGGATCTCCCGTAGTGACATGATGACCTGCATTAACATTAGTTAGAATCAACTCGACAGAATTGTTTTCTATTTTTATGTTTGAAAGAGCTAATCCAGGTTTGTAACCTAATCGAATTTGATCAGAATACAAGTCAAAAGATTTAGGAACTCCTCCTCCAATAAATCCATGTTTGTGTGAAGTTCGTATTGGTTTGTGTAAGGATGGTTTTACGAAAGACCGGCGAACTTCAGGCTGGTGACAAGAAGAACAAGATTCTTTTGACTTAGTTGCGTTTAACTCAGTGCCAGTTTGGAAGGAACAAACAAGTGATTCATTTAATTTATACGTCTCGTTGTGACAATCATAACAACGACTTAATAATTGTTGACGATCAATTTTTACAGGATGAGGAGGTGAGGTTCCACCTGTCCCTCCAATCACATAACTCTGATTTGTTTCAGAATCCGTACGTACATGGCAAGTGGCACATGTAACTCCCTCTTCTTTCATTTCTGGGTTAAAACTGGGATTTGCAATTTCTATTGGTCGGAAATAATCTCCATTTTTTAGTCCAGTGATGATCGTTTCCCTTTGGTTTTGGATAGGAATATGGCAATTCAAACAGACCCATTTTGGCGAACTTGGTTTTGCTAATTCAGACTGAAATTGAATATCAGAAAGAGCGTTGGCATGGGTAGAGCGTTTCCATTCTTCATAAATTTCGACATGACAGCTTCCACAATTTTTGGCAGTGGGAGCTCCAACCGCTTTTAAATCAGGAAGATTTTCAATTGGTTTAGCCCAAACTCTTCCAGGAAACACCTGTTCAATGGGGATTTCTCTTTGGTTGAGATAAATAAAAACAAATGCACTTAAAACAAGAAAAAGAAAAAAAGAGATGTAAATATTTCGTTTCAATTTCCAATTTCCAAAGGTAGTTTCGGATCGTAAGACCATTCCCACATAGAACCCGCATAGTTGTAAGCATTATAACCATACGTACGAAGAATTCCAACGACAAAAGCAGAACGAATCCCTCCCGTACAATAAGCCACAACAGGTTTTTCTTTTTGGATTCCCAAACGTTTTAAATATAAATCCACTTCTTCTTTCGATTTAATATTTCCCTTGGCATCAAATAATTCTTGGTAAAACAGAGACTTTGCACCAGGGATATGACCTCCTCTGGTTTCCCCATATGGAGTGGCTCCCGAATATTCTCTTGGCTCCCGAGTATCAAGGATTTGGTACTTTTTTAATGGTAATCCTTTTACAATTTCTTCTTTTTGAATCAGGTACGTTTGGTTTGAATTTCTTTTTGATGTTTCTGTTGTTAATTCTTGGTTATCTTTAGGTTTCGTATCTGTTTTCTTTAGAATTTCTTTTTGGTAAGTATCAAATCCTCCCTCTAACCAGTAGGCTTGTGAGAAACCTGTCTCCCGTAAACTCCAAACAATTCGCCCTTCTTCACCCCATCCGCTTGCACCATCACCTAATACAAGTATATTGTCATTTGTTTTGATTCCAAGATCATTTATTTTTTTACGAACCAATTTTAATTCTAACAATTCGCCTTTATGCGGAGCATCCGTTCTAGATAGTTCCTCCCAGGTGATGACTTTAGAACCAGGAACCTTATCTTTCCACCGGTGAATGGAAGACCGAGTGTCAAGGATTGTATACTTAGAGAATGGAATTGAAGATTCTTTTGAAATAAACCAAGGAGTGTCTTTGATTTCTTGCGGTTGTGCTTTGGGTCCTGCGCTGAGTTGGAGCCAAAAAGCCCAAAGTAGAGACAAAGAAAATAGATAAATCCCGTAGCCACGTAGTACTTTCACGAAGATACCCTCCTGTTTTTTAAAATCTTTCTCTTCTAAGACGAAATTTCGTCAATAAAATAAATATTTCATCCAATAAAGCGAATTTTCCTTGTCCATAACTACCCTCTCCGTACTTTGGATGCAAATGGAGGGCAATATGAAAATTGGATACTATCCGGACGTGGTCAATGAAAATGTCACAAGGATTGTTGCTTCAACAGTCGTATTCCTAGGTGTTTTTTCCATCTTATTTCCCAATGTATATGTACTTGGACTCCTATTATTAGGTTTTCTATTAAGACTCAGCTATGGACCCAAGTTTGAACCTTTTGCTTTTTTCACTTCTAGATACTTAGTGCCATGGCTAGGCATTTCTTTTGTGGGAACGGCGGGGCCGCCAAAACGATTTGCGCAATTGATTGGATTTTTATTTAGTCTTAGTGCGATTGTATTTTATAGTTTGGGTTATTCCTTGGCTTACCAAATCACTCTTGCGACACTCGTTTTTTTTGCATCACTGGAATCCTTTTTAGGTTGGTGCGCTGGTTGTTTTGCATTCGGATTATTGATGAAGCTGGGTGTGATTCCAGTGGAAATTTGTGAACGATGTAATAACCTAAACTTCAATAAATAAGTTTGTAAAAAACATTGTTACAATGGTTTCTTTTCTCATTGTTTTTATTGGTTACCATTTCCTTTTTTGGGATGGTAACCTTACCTAAAAAATTTTTTAGAAACCAGTCTCTTTTAATTTTTGTTTTTGGATTCGCAATCAGAATCCTGTGTATGTTTCTTTCTCCCATTTGGGAAGACGATTGGTCGCGGTATTTATGGGAAGGAAATCTCATTCGAAATGGAGAATCACCTTACGAAACCACTCCTCTAACTCATTTTCAAAATCCGAATATTTCTGAGAACGAAATAGAAGTATTATCTCAAATCAATCATCCTGATTGGACCACTATCTATAGTCCTTTTGTTTTGTTATTTTTTGCCTTATTTTCCGTTGATTTTTCTGGATTTTTTTTAAAATTTAGTTATCTCTTTCTAGAAACTTTTAGTTTTTTATTTTTTTCGAAAGGAAAGTTCACCAAACCAATGCTATTGTATTGGACTTTTCCAATCCTAATCAAAGAAGTTTATGTAAATTATCATTTTGAGGTTTTAGTAATATCGTTGTCTTTAGTTTCTTTTCAATTGATAAAAGAAAAAAAACAATACCTCGCAAGTTTTGTTTTAGGTTTAGGTGTCCACATTAAAATATTTTCATTACTCTATACACTTTTTTTAATTTCATCATTTGAGTTTAAGGAATGGAAAAAAAATCTTGTCACATGGATACAAATTATACTTACTTTTTGTATTGGATTTTTTGTTTTTTATTTAATCTACTACATTCTATTTCCGAATACTTTCGATTTTGGAGTTTCCAATTTACTTAAGTTTGGCGCATATTTTAAATTTAATCAATTCTATGAACCATTCTGGAAATTATTTGGAACGGTAGACTTAAAGGTTTTTCCATTTTTATTACAGTTACTTACGATGACAGTTTATGTTCTGATTGCCTTAGAGAAAAAAAATCGATTCCAAAAGTTCAAACAAATTATCCTCCATTATGAATTCTACTTTTTATATAGTTATTTATTCCTTTGTTTGCTTCCCGTAAACAACCCTTGGTATTTTTTAATTCTTGTTCCTATTTTGGTCACCAACCCTTCCCGAACCATCCTCCCATGGGTTTTGATCGCAATTCCACAGTTATCGTATCTAACGAAAATCCGGTTGGGGTTAGAATTTACCTATTTCTACGAAATTCCGGACCAAATCCTCCTCATGGAAGCCACTGTTTCACTGTTTTGTCTAGCACTGTATTTCAAACAAATATTCATTTTACTTTACAAACTATCCAATATATCAAACATATCCCCAAAGGGAAGTATTGGGTATGGAAACAGAAATAGATAGTTTTTCGGCCACAACAGAAAACGAACGAAATGTAGATGAAGTGCTGACAGTTGTATTAGGAGAAACCTTAAAAAGGCGAAGGCTGGAATTAGGTTTATCTATGGAAAAACTTTCACAGCTATCAACTGTAAGTCGAGGAATGCTAGGACTGATCGAATCGGGAAAAACCACTCCAAGCATTGGAATCTTATGGAAATTGTCCAAGTCATTACGAATTCCTATTGGTGAAATGATACCAGATTTATTTGCCCAATCCCCCAGGTTCATCGGATCAAACGAAGGAAGGCGTTGGATTTCTCCGAAAAATACAGCAGAATCTCGTATTTTTTACCAGGAAGAAAGAGACCGCTTGAGCATTGTTGAATGGAAACTAACAACGGGAAAGGTCACACAATTTGGACATTTGCCTACCGCATTCGATATCAAAATCTACCAAGTCAGTGGCCAATCGAAAATCAAACTTAAAACAAAAGAGTTATTATTAGAAACATCCGATAGTGCTTTCTTTCCAATTTCGGAATTGGAATCGATCGAAAATGATTTCCAAGAAGAGTCCAAATTTCTTTGGATCGCTTCCAAAAAAACAAGATAGAATCTCAATAGGAGCCCACTGACTTTCCAATTTTCCCAAAAGCGCCACAATCAAAAGACTGTACATCCCGAGAATATATTATACGTTATAAAAGACTTTATGTTCAATATATAAGATTTACAGTTTTTGCTTTTCTCACATTTTTTTTAGCTGTCCTTACCATGTTTTTGCCTCTGGTGCAACCCCTACAAAGGAAAAACAGGAATACAATCTAAGGATTTACAAATGAAAACCAATCTAGTTTCCAAACTGATTGCTCTTATTACCGCGGGGTTCATCGGAGCCTGCGGTGGAGCCAATAAAAATAACAATGCTGAAAGTTTACTCTTAGCAGCCCTAGCCCTTTCTTCTGGAATTAAGGTGAACACTGCGGCCGAGTTAGCCAAAGAATCAAACGACGATTACAATCTAAATGAGTATGGTCTCATCACACCGTCTACTTTAGGTAAGTGGGTAAACAATTGGGCTGGAACCAAACCCGCAGGAATCAATGGTAAATTAGTAATCTTACAAAACGGGCCCAGCGCCACTTCTGGTAAAGAATACATTGCCGGAAACGGAGACAATGTCGTTGTCTATAGCTTTACGTTTGCTGACGGAGCAAGTGCCCTTGATGGCGGTGATGGATTTAGTCAAAAAAGGAATAGTGGACTTAGCGATACAGTTTCCATTATTGCAAACGGAACAAAAGTTGATTCGATTTTGAATCGTTATGGAATCGATCCAATCAATGACTTAGTTGTTTTTGTTTCTTCTGCCAACGCTAATAGCCATGTGCAGGGAACACTGCGTGGATTTTATACGTTCCGTTACTGGGGATTTGATGCTAAAAACTTAGCTTTCCTTAATGGCACACTCCCTCGGCTTGCAGTCACTGATGGAAATTTTGTTCCTTTCAGTTCCACTACCAATACACCTCCAGGTTTTACAAACCGTTACTCTGTCAAATCGCTAAGAGTAGACAATACAATTCTTATGTTGCCTTTGGAAGATGTAATCAAAGCTGTAAAGGCACCTAACAATGTCACTGTTGCCGGGCTTACTTCTAGCGTGTTTATTTCTGATGCACGGTCATCATCAGGAACAAGCAATGAATACAACGGTGTGATTAAAAGTACCGCTTCTGAAGTTGCAGGAAAATATGTAGGTTTTGAAGGAAGAATTAAAGGTGCAAAAGAAGTAAAGTGGACTGATTTACTCGACACAGAATTTCGCTTTTTGCCAAAAGCTACTCTAAAAGCATATTACGATTCCAAAGGTTACCAAGTTGGACAAACTGCTATTCAGCTTTGCCGAACAAATAACAGATCGCAGGTGACTGGATTTTCTTACGTTGCCATCCTAGGATATCCTTCTACCTACTATGATGGAAGTTGGATTGAATGGGGTAGTTTGACAGGTGGTGGACCTGCTCCAAAATTACCTTCGGATTCTCCATTCCGAACTGATGTTCCAGAATTATCTGAAGTGATCACCTATAACGTAGCAGGCGATGTTGATCCAAGTCTTCCGACAAATCTTAATACCTTCGCAACAACTTCAAGAAAGATTGTAGAAGAAGACAAAGCTTACAAACGCTAATACAAACATAGAAAAACAAAGTTCGGGGGATGTTCCATTATCCCTCGAAGCAAAATATATAAATCGATACAACAGGGAAAGTTATATGAAGAATTTATTAAAACTTATATCAATTCAGTTGATACTAATCACATCCGTAAGTGCATCCGGAGGAATTGGTGGAGGAGGAATTGCTAATATTCCTCAAGGCCAGGATAGAGAAAAATACCACCTCGGAAAAGCCGTTTACAATCAAGACATTACTTTAGAAAAACAAGCAAACGTTAAGTTAGTTGAACAGGAAGAACGTTTGGAATACTTACAGGGAAGTTTACCAAACACTGAAAAAAGAAGAGTCAATCTACCTGACTTTTCGGGAAAACTTACAGAAGAACAACTTCAGGCGCTCGAATATTTTGTTCAAGTTAGATTCAATGTGAAACTTCCAGAAAAAAAGAAGGAGTAAGTTATGAAATCTTTCTTTAATATTATAAAATTTGTTTCATTTTTAATATTCTTTGCCACTTCAAGTATCTATGCCCAACAAGCATGGGCACCATATGAGAGGCAACTTTGGGTTCGTCCAGTTTTTATTCACTCCGAATACGATAGTGCTTTTTTAGCGGGACAAAAAGCCAAGTATGATGATAACGTTCGTTTGTCGGTTGCAAATTTAGCATTGGAATACGGAATCACAGATCGACTTACAGCAGATCTAACTTTAGGATTTGGTAAACTTGGACGCCATAGAGTTTTTAACAGGTATTTAGGTTTACAACAAACACCAGATGTTCCAGATAAATACGGATTTATGGATACAAGATTTGGTCTCCGTTATAAAATTCTAGACGAATTCGATTCAAAATATAGATGGATGCCTACTATATCTCTTCGTATAGGCGGTATCAAACGCGGAGATTATGATCGTAACCCACAATCTCTCGGAGATGGTGCAAGTGGCGGTGAGGTAAATTTATACTTAGCAAAAGATTTTGGAGTTTGGGGACTTGGATCATTAGGTGAATTTTCCTATAGGAAAAGAGAAAATCCAGTGCCCGATGATATACTTTACTACTCCGCTATTTATAAACGATTCTTTGAATCTCTGTTTTTGACGGTTGGTTTACGTGGCCAAGTGGGACAAGGTGGTTATGCTTATGCAGATCCAAGACAACAACCTCCGTTGAATATGGTCCGTTACCCTCAACCATCAATCTATGGAATCAACCCTTATGATCTTTACGTACAGAATGAACGGCCTGCATGGGGAAGAAAGGAAGATTTCCATAACGCCGAAGTTGGTCTGAGTTATTCAGACAGTTTTGGAAATTTTTATACATTGTTTTATTCTGAAACGATTGCGGGCTACAACACAGCGAGATTAAAAACTGTGGGTTTTGCTGCAACACTTCCATACAATCTTTGAGGTTACCTATGAAACTTAAATACTTAACAATACTCACTGTTTTATTTTTCCAAATTCTTGGTTGCAACGGTCAACCAGAATATCTGTTTTTACCACAGAGTTTGAAACTTGATCTGACTCCATTTTTATTTCGAGTGTATTTGCCATCAGAGCTTGCGACTTTATCCAATTCTGATTTTAATTTAAATGACAGCGGAATCATTACCTCAACTAAGTTCTCTCGTTTTTTATCAAACTGGAGCAATAACCGGCCTACTGGAGTTTCAGGGAATTTGGTTGTTTTTCAAATTCAAACTTCTGGAGCGAGTGGACGTTATGTTTTCTTTGATGGAAAACAAACATATGCATATCCAATTGCAAATTTGCCTGAGTTACTGACAGACACGAGAGATGATGGTGTTTTAGCAATTGATGGAGTAGTCCCAAAAGGAAAAAAAATATCTGATTTTTTTGCAATATACGGAATTGATCCAGCAATAGACTATATAGTATTTGCACAAGATACGTCTTCTCTAACAAATCTTTCATCTGCAACTTTTGCTTATTATTCCTTACTATATTGGGGGTTCCCAAAAGAAAGGTTGGCCATCCTTAATGGTTCCATTGCGGATTTAACAGCGGCAAGTAGTATATTTACAACTCCATCCTATACCTACGCAAATAGTAATCGTGCAGGGAGTATCAAAACACTTTATCGCGATCAAACTGTTTTGCAACTGACAATCGGAGATTTAATCCATGCAATTAAAAACGGAAACACCAACTTAGAAGAAGTTGACCCTATTCCGTCTGAAGGTTTTTTCATCATTGATGGTCGACCAAATGCTTCTTATACAGGAACTACCAACTCAACTGCATCTGGATCAAAGTATACAAACTGTACAGCTAAAACAAATTCAACCTTTGTTACGAATACTTGCGTGGTTACTTATGAAGGACGAGTTAAGTCTGCCTCTAATTTAGTTCCTACTGATTTGTATGACGGAACTACATTTCAATTCAAATCCTTCGCACAACTCCAAACATATCTGAACAATACAGGATACCAAACGAACAAACAAATTTATGTTTATGGGGAAGATGCAACAAAAGGATCTCTTGTTTGGTTTGTATTACACCAAATACTTGGAAAACCAACAAGATTGTATGAAGGTGGATGGAAACAATTTGGTGCTCTCGGCCTACGAACTCCTGCGTCAGGTTCAAGCCCCAGTGCCATCACACAACCGGCTTCTTATTGGAGGACAGACATTGTCACTCTTTCGGAGAATAATACAGCAAATGCAGACAACAATGTTCCCAATTTCCAACTCGATATTTCAAGACAGTATTCAAAGACTGCAAATAAATTGAGAACAGAAGACAAAGCATTTTTACGTGGTTCATCATCCGGTGGATCTTCTGGCGGTGGCGGTGGAGCTCCTTCCGGTGGTGGTGGAAATGCTTGCGGAGGATAATCCAATTCCTATTATTTACGGATAGGTATGAGATTTTTAAACTTCCAACTTACGAACATTTTTCTATTGACCACAATGTTCGTAAGTTGTTCCGATTCGAATTTTATCGAATCACACTGGAATCATCCCATTCAAACACAAGGAATTCCTCCTTCTCACTTTTCTCCTTTAGAAAAAAATATGGTTCCAAACGCTTGTGGCACTTGTCATACAAAACAATTTCAAAATTGGGAAAAAAGTTTTCACGCAAAATCTATTGGAAAAGGATTGTTATGGCAAAAAGAAATATTACCTCAGAAAGAATACAATTCCTGTTTTCATTGTCACTCTCCTCTCCCTGAGACCAAGGCAGAACTTTCCAATGGATACCAAACTAAAGAGATTTTAAATTCAAAAATCCATAACTTTCCCGATGGAATCAAAAACCCATCAATCATTTGTGCCTCTTGTCATATCCGTAACCAAGTTCGATTTGGCCCACCACCAAAAACAAACTTAGCCACAAACAACAGTAAACCGAATGATAAACTTCCACATAACGGATATGTGGTGAAAACTGAATTTGAATCTTCAAATTTTTGTAAGTCCTGCCATGAAAGTAAAAAAGACGGAGTGATTTTAAACGGGAAAAAGCTGATGGAGGTATATTCCGAATGGGAAAATAGTCAATTTGCAAAAAATGGAGTCCAGTGTCAAAACTGTCATATGCCTAACCGGGAACATTCCTGGAAAGGAATCCATGATAAAACTTTTGTGCAAAACTCTGTATTACCTCATTGGCAAATCACAGAGAAAGATGGAACTTATTCTGTCAAAGCCGAACTCAAATCCGTCGGGGTTGGTCACATGTTTCCAACGTATGTGGTTCCAAAGATCTATTTACGTTTTTATGCGATTACAAACCAAAACACTCGGATTCTTTTAGATGAGTCAATGATAGGGAGATTTGTAAATACAGATTTAAATGAAGAATATTTTGATACAAGGATCAAACCGAATGGAAGTCTTTTGGTTCAATTTGAATACAAACCAAGAGACCATTCAATCCAAGAATTCCTTTGGGAAATTGAAGTAAATCCTGATGAACAGTACATTCGAAGTTTCGAAGAACAGTTAACTTCAAAAAAAAATTTACTCTCCAAACATTCGAAAAAAATATTAGAAGAGTCCCTCCTTGAAAAAAAGAACTCTCGTTACCTATTGTTTACTTTGAATTGGCGAGTGCCTGTTTCACTTCCGCAATGATATCATCAATATGTTCTAATCCAACAGACACTCGGATGAGCCCTGGCAAAATTCCTACTGCTTGCCTTTCTGCTTCCGTTAGTTTTGAATGAGTCGTTGATGTTGGATGAGTCACAGTGGTTCTTGTATCTCCTAAGTTTGCCGTAAGAGAAAACCACTTTAAAGAATCTAAAAATTTTCTTGCTCTTTCCACTCCGCCTTTAATGACAAAAGAAACAATTCCTCCACCTGATTTCATTTGTTTTTTGGCAATCGCATAACCAGGATCATTTGGCAAAAAAGGATACCTAACTAATTCAACATCGGCTGATTGTTCTAAAAATTCGGCCAACTTCATTGCGTTTTCAGAATGTCTATCCATTCTTACCGCAAGAGTTTCTAAACTTTTTGAGATAATCCATGCATTCATTGGAGATAAGGATGGGCCAGTATTTCTTGCCATATATCGAATTGGTTGGATATATTCTTTTTTTCCTAAAATGATACCAGCAATCACTCTACCTTGACCGTCCAAATATTTTGTTGCAGAGTGGATTACAATGTCGGCTCCAAAATCAGCGGGTCTTTGGATATATGGAGAACAAAAACAATTATCAACAATGAGAATTGCTTTTTTCTTTTTACATAACGCCGCAACCCATACTAAATCTACTATATCAAGTCCTGGATTGGAAGGTGTTTCAATGTAAACAATTTTTGTATTTTCTTGGAATGCTGATTCCCATAACTCTGGTTTGTTGATGTCAACATAAGTAGTGGTCACACCAAATCGAGGTAATATGTTTGCAAAAATTTGATGTGTGGATCCAAAGATAGCCCGAGCAGATACAATGTGATCTCCAGCTTTAACCAGACCAAATACTGAAGTAAAAACCGCAGACATTCCCGAAGCAGTGGCAATTCCATCTTCTGTATGTTCCAAAGAACACATTTTATCAATTAACTCTGTGGTATTGGGATTGGAAAACCTAGTGTATTGGTTACCTGTAACTTCTTCTGCAAAAAGCGCCCTCGCATGTTCTGCACCATCAAAAACAAAACTGGAAGTTAAAAATAGCGGGGTGGAATGTTCTTTTTCCCCGGTTCTTTTGGTTTGGATGCGGATGGCGTCAGTTTCAAAGTGTTCAAACATACTTCTACCAAGTTTGGCGATGAACGTTCGAACACATCATTTTTTTTGGAAAATATCTGCTATAGAATCGGAATTAAACTAATATAGCGGAATTTTCAAGAAATTTCTGCAATTTTACCGTCAACCATATGAACGCGACGACTGGCAAGACCCGCGTAATCGGGATCATGAGTGACAAACAAAATTGTGGTTCCATCCACTTGATTGATCTTTTTGAAAATTTCCATCACCTTATCACCATTAGTCGTATCTAAATTTCCAGTTGGTTCATCAGCAAAAAGAAATTTTGGTTTTTGTACAAGTGCACGTGCGATGGCAACACGCTGGCCTTCCCCACCAGACATTTGGCTTGGAAACTTATCCTTACAATGTAAAACTGAAAAATTCTCCATTAAATGTAGAGCATATTCTTCGATCAATTTATGTGATCCAGTTTTTCTCGCTGGCATGGTTATGTTTTCAAGTCCAGTGAGTTCGGGAAGTAAATAGTGAAATTGAAATACAAAACCAATCGATTGGTTTCTCAAAGTATGAATTTCTTTACTTCCCATACCTACAAGGGAACTTCCATTCAGTTTGACATCTCCTCTCGTTGGGTTATCAAGACCACTCACAATATAAAGCAAAGTAGATTTTCCTGACCCAGATTTTCCAGTCAGTGCAACAAAATCTCCCACACCAATTTCTAAAGACACATCTTTCAACACATCTTGAGGTGGCTCACCAAATGATTTAAAAATATGATTGGCTTCGATTCCTAACATTTAAGTTGCCCCACGAATGATATCTACAGGAGAAAGACGACTTGCCATACGTGCAGGTATATAACTTGCAATGGATGCACTGAGGACTGCTATAAAGAATCCTTTCACATAAATCATCCAGTCCCAAGAAATCATCATAGTTTTCATGAGTGCTTTCGAATTGTGTTTTGGATCTCCAATGGGAATTCCATCAATATAATAACACCCAAGTATTCCAACAAAAATTCCTATGATTGCACCAAGTGTTCCCAGAAACAAACCTTGGAAAATAAACAGTTGGATCGTATCTTTTTCATCAAACCCAATAGAGCGAAGAATCGCTACTTCCTTTTTCTTTTGGTTCACAACCATATTTAGAATATTATAAATTCCAAATGCAACAACAAGAATGATAGTAAATGTCGTTGAGTTCCTGACGATATCCTGGGTTTTAAACACCTGTAAAATACTGGCGTTTACTTCGTCCCAACTTTCTACCTTATCTTTGCTAAAGTAGCGAAAGTCCTCAGCAATGGCGGCGGCCATCCGGATATCCTTAATTTTTACAATGATTTGCGAAATTTCTCCACTGGATTTGGTGATACTTTGTACGGATGATAAAGAAGAATAAACTGTTACATCATCAACTAATCTGTTTCCGGTACTTAAAATTCCAACTACCTTAACAGGAATTAAATCCGTTCCAGGAATATACACAGAAATTGTATCACCAATTTTTGCACCCAGTTTATTCAGAACTCCTTCACCCATGATGGCAAGAGAAGTCCCCCTTGACAAATCCGAGAGTTTCCCCTCTACAATATAATCACTCAAATTGGTAACTTTGGGTTGGATATTTGGATCAATTCCTACAAACCGTGCCGGTGCTGTTGCTTTTCCATTCACAAAAATCACTTCTTTTGTCAACTGTGGAACAAAAGATACAACTCTATGGTCATTCGAAAGTTTGTCCATCCACCCAAGAACATTCGTTAAACGGGAATTATCAGTCCTTCCCGAAGGAGGTGATAACCAACGAACAGTTTTGTTTTGAAAAAACACATCTTCAAAAGTTCTCTCCGTAATGAGTTCGTCTTTGGGAGAAATTTTAATTTGTCCATCCGAGTTCACCAATTGATCAGTAATGACAGCTTGGAATCCTAACATAATTCCTGAAAATACAATGTAACCCGCAGTACCAAGTACGATCCCAATCAAAGTCAAAATCGATTGTTGTGGTCTTGAAAGGATTTGTCGAATCGCAAGGAATAACATATTAGTTTTTAACCAATACTTCGTCGCCTTCTTTCAGATCTCCTTGGATGAGTTCACCAAATTCAGAATTGATTGCCCCTATTCGAATTTCTATTTTATCGCGTTTCCCATCACGAAAACGAATTAATTTTCCTCGATCCACAGCAACTAACGGGACCAAGATGACGTTTTCTTTCGATGAAACTTCAATGGCAACATCTGTTGTCATATCCGGTAAAATTCCTTGTGGAAGTTCATGAGGTTCAATGCGCACTAAAAACTGACCATTGGATGGATAAATTCGTTCGACCTTTCCTTTATATACATTCCCTCGAATGGATTCAAAACTAAGTTGGACGATCTGGCCTGGTTTCACTCGTAATGCCGATTCTTGGTCCAAGGAAACAGATATATAGACTTCTTTTAAATTCTGGATTTCTAAAAGAGGAAGCCCTGGCATCGCAGTTTCATTTTTAGCCACATTTAACTTGGTTAAGGTGCCGGTAAATGGGGAACGAAATGTGATTCCAGAATCATTTGTAAGGAGTGCCTGACCCTTTGTAACCGTTTGCCCTTCTTCCACGAAAATTTCTCTTACAGAAGCGGCTATACCAAATTTCAAACTAAAACTTTCGACAGGTTTCACAGTTCCCAAAGCATAGACCGCTTCCACAAGAGAACCCCTTTCTATTTTTAAACGATTGGATTGAGAATTTCTAAAAAAAAAGTAAGATGTAACGATTAGAACGATTACAAAGGTGAAAGCAATAATAGATAACTTTTTTCGATCCATGATGACCCAATAGTCAATGATCGAAAGTTTTTGAAAATTCTTTTTCTACAAAAAACTAGAGGGACAAACCAAAAACAAACTCACCTTCTTTGTCTTTGGCAGGTTTGTATTCTAGACACCTAACATCTACGAACTGACCTTTTTGTAGTGTGTGAAAAATCGAAGAATCTTGTAATCTACCCTTCAAATAATTATCGGTCACGAGCCTACCATCACTTTCAAGAATGGCTTCATAGCTTTTACCGATGACGGATTCTGCATATTTGGTATGTAGAGTGGAACTAAGAGACATTAAATCTAATACTCTGCGTTTTTTTTCATCACCAGGAATGGGATCTCCAAAAGATTCAGCTGTAGTTCCTTTCCGGACCGAATAAGGGAACACGTGTAACTTTGCAAATCCAAGTTCTACCAACAAATCCTTTGTTTCTTGAAACTCCAATTCCGTTTCCGATGGAAATCCAACGATCACATCGGTACCGAGAAACAAGTTGGGAAGTTTTTCTTTTGCGAGTTCGATTCTTGTGCGAAAAGCATCCGGATGGTAGGTCCTACGCATATCTTTTAAAACCTTTCGACTTCCACTCTGGATGGGAACATGCAAAAATTTACAAAACCTTGGATGTTTCATCAAATCAAGTAATCCTGATCCAACGTCTGGTGGTTCAATGGAGGAAAGTCGAATTCTCGAATATTCTAAAATTTTCAAAATATCTTCCAATAGATTTAGAAAACCTTTTTCACCATTCTCTAGCCTATACCAACCTAAATTAACTCCCGTTAATTGAATTTCTCCAACCCCATTGTCTTGTAGGTATCGCACTTGATCCAAAACATCATTATAATTTCGACTAACTCCGACTCCACGAGCGGCAGGGATTTTGCAATAAGAACATTTCCTATTACATCCGTCTTGAATTTTTAGATAAGAACGAGTATGACCTTCTGGTAGAACATCGGAATAAGCAAAACGATCGAGTGTTTTTTCTGGATAACTATCTTTCCCTTCCCAATCTTCTAAAATTTTATATGGAAGAGCACTTTTTTCTGAATTCCCAAAAACACCGAAAACTCCGGGGATATTTTGTAAAATTTCTTTATCGGTTTCCGCATAACAACCAGTTACGTATACTTTGGCACCGGGATTTGTGCGAATTGCATTACGAATGATATTTCGATTCTTTACATCCGCTTTATTGGTCACGGTACAAGTATTAACTACAATATACTTGGCTTCTTCTTGTGCTTCCGCCAGAGAAAACCCTTTGTCTTTTAATACAGAATACATACCATCGGTTTCAAAAAAATTCAACCGACAGCCAAGAGTATGAAATTTTATTTTCACAGTTCGTTTAGTGCTACAATCCGTTTAGAATTTTCTTTGATCGTATTACTTTCCCCATTGAGACCAGAGGCTTTTTGGATACATTCCTTTGCTTCCGTCAAATAGGTGTTTGCTTGGGATTTTTTCCCCAACTTTTTATTTGTTTTATATAATGATTCTTGAACTAAAGCCAAGTTATTCCAGATTTCAGCAGAATTTTGATTGATAGAAGATGCCCATCTTAAGCTTACATCTGCTTTATCATAATTTTTTAAGTTATAATAGATTTTCCCTTCTAACTCTAACATCCGAAAGTCATTCGGACTACCTGCTTTTGCTTTTTCAATTTGTGAAAGAGCTGTTTTGGATGCACCTTTTTCTGAAAGTGCCAATGCATAGAGATACCTAACCTCAGGATTTTGAGGATACAATGGTATTGTTTTTTCAGCCAGTTCGATCGCCGGTTTCCATTTTTTATGACGTGTTAGAATCGCAATACTTGCTTGTAGAAGGTCTTCATCGTCAGGTTTGCGTTTTCTTGCTTCCAAAATGTTTTTATAAGAATTTTCAAAGTCGTTCAACTTATCATAGTTAAAGGCAAGTAATGCATAGAATTCATAAGATGATTTACCATCGGTTAGAAGGCTTTTGACAAGTTCAATTGACTTGTTATAATTTTTAACCTTATATTCATCCACAGCTTGAAAATAAGCCGATCCAACTTGTTCTTTTTCTTGAGAGTGAAGGGATGTTACGAGAAGGCAAGTAACAGCAAAAATGTGAATCAAATGTTTCATAAAAGGTCCGATGGAACTGTAATGGAGTTCAAATTGACCGAATCAATCCTAGAATGGTAAGGTTCGATGGGGTCCAGGTATAGGAAAACGCTTCCCCCCTTGGAAAGCAAGTAATGTTCGATATGTTCCTCCGTGACGATTTCGGAATCGGAAACATAAAGAATCGGATTTTCTCCAGGACCCATATGGACATGAAATTCTTGGTTAGGCAGAAAATCGGAAAGATTGAGATAACCTGATCCAAAATAAAGGCCCGACTGGAAGTAGTATTTATAGTAAATTTTGACTTCAGGGAGGATGAGATTGGGACGAATGAATCCTAATTCGATTCGTTCAATGGTGCCCACAGTACGTATTTTTCGGAGTTGGAACCAAATTTTGCGGATGAAAAAATAAGAAAACAGAAAGACGAGGGGAATGAGGATAGCCATTTCCGTTCGCCTTTCCGAAAGGCTCTCTAAACGAGAGCCAAATCTTTTTCCTCAGTATTTGGGGAAGATCCATCATCTTTTTTAGGAGGTTCTTTATATTCAGACCAAGGAGATTCGGAATACACTAGTTTACCTTCTGCAAAATCAACTAAGATCTTTGTTGGGTTGTCATAAACACCTTTCAAAGACTGCACTGCCATATAGTCTTCCAATTCTCTTTGGAATACACGTCGGAGTGGACGTGCTCCATAGTTTTGGTCGTAACCAATAGTAGCAAAATGTTCTTTTGCGGCTAATGAAAGATCCACGATGACTTTCTTTTCAGTCAAACGTTTGTTAAAGTCTTTCAACATGATATCCACAATGTTTACAATTTCTTCTTTTTTGAGAGGCGCAAAGTAAACCACTTCATCAACACGGTTGAGGAATTCTGGATTAAAATGTTTTTTTAACTGTTCACGGGCTTGTTCAGCTTTGTAAGTTTCTCTTTCTTCTGCAAAATCTTCAAAACCCAATCGACCACCTTTCGAAATTTCTTTCGCTGCGATGTTCGAAGTCATGATGATGATTGTATCACGGAAATTTACCTTACGACCTTTTGTGTCTGTTAAGTTCCCTTCTTCCATAATTTGCAGTAAGATATTAAAAAGGTCATGGTGTGCCTTTTCAATTTCGTCGAGTAAAACCAAACTATATGGTTTTCTTCGGACAAATTCTGTGAGTTGGCCGCCATCATCATATCCTACATAACCTGGAGGAGCACCAATCAAACGGGATACTGCATGAGGTTCCATATATTCCGACATATCAATGCGGAGCATATTGTCTTCAGATCCAAACAGTTGTTCTGCGAGTGCTTTCGCAAGTTCCGTTTTTCCTACACCTGTTGGTCCAAGGAAAATAAACGATCCAGTAGGGCGTTTTTCGCTTTTTAGTCCAGTGCGAGATCGTCTGACGGCACGTGCCACTTTTTCGATGGCATCAGTTTGGCCAACAATTCGAGTTTTAATGTCTTCTTCCAAATTGAGAAGTTTTGTGTTTTCAGACTCCTCCATTTTTTTCAATGGAATTCCAGTCCAAAGACTTACAACAGATAGGATATCTTCTTCTTCAATGGAGACGGCATAACCTTCCATACGTTCTTGCCATTGTTTGGTTTTTTCTTCCAACTGTCCTTTTTTACGATTCACTTCATCGCGAACAGCCGCTGCCTTTTCATACTCTTGACTACGAACCAAATCTTCTTTTTTAACAGAAAGTGCTTTGATTTCCTCTTCGATTTCTTTGATTTCGTTAGGACGTTGGCAATTTGCAAGACGAGCTTTCGCACCTGCTTCATCAATGATATCGATAGCTTTGTCTGGTAAAAAACGATCGTTGATATAACGGTGAGATAACTTCACTGCTTGTTCAATGGCTTTTTCCGTATAACGAACCTTATGGTGAGCTTCGTATGCTTTTTTCAAACCATCCAAGATAAGAACTGCGTCATCCACAGAAGGTTCTAGAACTTTCACCATTTGGAATCGACGTTCCAGTGCAGAATCTTTTTCGATGTATTTACGGTATTCGTTATTGGTGGTTGCACCGATACATTGTAGTTCCCCACGAGCCAGAGCTGGTTTTAAGATGTTTGCTGCATCCACAGCACCTTCTGCCGCACCCGCACCAATCAAAGTGTGCAACTCATCGATAAAGATGATGATGTTTTGTGAAGTAACGATTTCTTTCATAATTTTTTTCAATCGTTCTTCAAATTCTCCACGGTATTTCGTTCCCGCAATGAGACTTGCCAAATCAAGAGATAACACTCGTTTATCGAAAAGTAAATCGGGAACCAACTTTTCAATTACGGCCTGGGCAAGACCCTCGACAATTGCTGTTTTACCAACACCTGATTCTCCCACGAGAACTGGGTTGTTTTTAGTTTTACGTGAAAGGATTTGAATGACACGTTCGATTTCTTTCGAGCGACCAATCACGGGATCTAATTTTTTCTCACGTGCGAGTTGTGTTAGATCCCTTGCAAACTCATCCAAAATAGGAGTTTTACTCTTTTCCTGTCTAGGTGTGGTTTGTTGTTGGGTTTGGCCTTGAGTGGTACCTTGTGTACCAGTCGTTCCGCCCACAGCACCCGATGGTGGCGCTCCCAAAAGACGCAAAATCTCTGACTTAATGACGTTATAATTTACACTGAAAGATGATAACGATCCACCTGCGATATTATTGTTATCGCGTAGTAATGCCAGTAGAATGTGTTCGGTTCCTACATAGTTATGTTTGAGGCGTTTTGCTTCCTCTTTAGAAACTTCGATCATTTTTTGGTATTTGTCTTGGCCTTGGCTTACATCCAAAAGCAAGGCACCAGAACCCTCACGAGTTCTTTTTTCGACTTCTTTGCGAAGTTCGTTTAAATTGATATTTAGATTCGTAAGAATCTTAATCGCGACAGAGTCCTCCTCCCGGAGAAGCCCAAGTAGAATGTGCTCAGGACCGATAAAATCGGAACCCAAACGTTTTGCCTCATCTTGGGCGATTTCGTTGATGACTCTTTTTGCTCTTTTTGTGAATTCCAACATGCCGCACCCTGCCTTTGTTAATTAGACGAACGTTCTTTGTTCCCAACATGACCGTACCGGTTTAATACGAGCCTAGTAAACCAAGAATTTTGTAAAACTGACGTTTTTGGACCGCCAGAGCGTTCTTCCACGAGATTTTTACGATCAGGACCCGGTCTTTTCCGATGTTCCTAAATCTATGATCGGTGGAAGGAGCAAATTCTATACCAAATTCAGACAATGTTTGTAAAATTGAAAAAAATGCAAAACTGACATCAGAATCAATTTCCAAAAGGATCGAATCTCGCCTCCCCAAACCCAGATTCGTGGGACAGGAGGAAACAAATCCCAATTCCGGAAGGTAGGCCCAATGAGATTTTTGGAATAAAAATCGTAAGATCGAAATTTTCCTTTTTTTTTCAAAGAGAGAAATTGGGAAATTTTTAAGAGAGGGCATTCTGATTGATTCGAGACGTATATGGTCTTCCGATCCTAAATAAAAACCAAATTCCCAATTAGTTATTTTTTCCTGGTTTTCATTCTCTTGTTCATACTTGGGGATTAGAAATGGACCCATCCCAAAATCAACTAACAGTTGTTTTGACTTTTCAATTAAGGGATCATAAAATGGAAACAAATTTGAGTTTAGATTTCTTGTAATGCGCGTCCGTAATGACAATAAATTAATATGATTTCTATTTTCTTTTACAAAATTTTCTAAAACTAGAATTCGGTTTTCTGGAATGATTTTGATCTGTTTTGGTTTTTTGAATTCAAAAACTTGGGCACAGTGGACACAACCAAACTTGCCGCTTTTACGAAACTGAACTTCTTTGGTTCCGCAAAAACGACAATAAATCATTTTACGTAACGGGAGTTAGTTGTCCAGATACAATCCGATTTCTTTTATGAGCCATAGAGGCAAGCTCTAAGTCATGAGTCACAAGAATCAAAGAAAATTTAAATTCATTCTGCAGTTCTTTGATTAGATCCATCAAATGACGTGAATTATCTCGGTCAAGGTTCCCTGTTGGTTCATCTGCTAAAATCAGTTGCCTTCTTCCGACAAGTGCTCTTGCCACACCGACTCTAGCACTTTCTCCTCCAGAAAGTTGGGATGGGAAACTTTCTGTCCTTTCACCAAGACCAACCTTTTTCAAAATTTCAGTGGCTTGTTGTTTTGCCAAATTTGGATTCATCCTAGCGATGAGTAATGGCATCATTACATTTTCTAAGGCCGTAAAATCAGGTAATAGAAGGTGTTGTTGGAAGATAAAAGAAATTTTTTCGGCACGAAAACTTTCTCTTTGTTTTTCGTTTAGGTTCTTAAGACTCACTCCACATACTTCCACCTCACCGTCGTCAAACGAATCCATAGCGCCGAGGATATTGAGAAGTGTGGACTTCCCCACACCTGAAGCTCCTTCAACGGATACAATTTCCCCAGGTAATACTTCAAAATTTAGGCCGGAAATGATATGGTATCTTTTATCGACAACCTGGTAGTATTTTTCTAATTTGCGAACAGAAACAGTTGGTTTTAAATTCATATCAGTCATTTCGTATTGTATCCACAGGGTTTAAATTCGCAGCCATACGGGCAGGGAAATAACCAGCAAGTCCAGAGAGAATGGTCGCTGCCGTTGTCACCATAAAGATAAAAGAAATATCAATATCCACAGGGATATGATCAAAATAATAAATATCTTTTGGTACAAGTTCCACAGGATCCCAATCCCCAGGATTGAGTAATCCACCAATGCCATTAATGATCTCAGAAATTACGTTAATGATCACTTCTAATTTAGTGGCTATAAAAATTCCCGCCATCCCACCTACGAGCGATGATAGTATTCCAACAATCATAGCATTTAAAGTAAAAATTAAAAGTATATCATTAGAAGCAAGACCAAGTGCCTTCAAGGTTCCAATGGATCTTCTTTT
This sequence comes from Leptospira harrisiae, assembly GCF_002811945.1. Taxonomy (NCBI): domain Bacteria; kingdom Pseudomonadati; phylum Spirochaetota; class Leptospiria; order Leptospirales; family Leptospiraceae; genus Leptospira; species Leptospira harrisiae. The sequence goes on from NZ_NPDX01000004.1 coordinate 48,921, forward strand.
GGCTCGAATGAGTGAATGAACCGTTGCTACCATCCCAAGTGCGGCAAGAACAATAAAAAGAAATACAATGATGGAGATGATTGTTTTTTCCAAACGAAGTGCAGCAAGAAAGTTTTCTTGTTCCTCAGCAATGGTTCGAACAGACCATGAAGTTTCATCTTGAATTTTTTTGTTCCAGTTGTCTTCGTTTAACCTAGATAAGATTCTATGTTTGGTGAGTTTTAAATCATCTAAGGATCGAACCTTAATGGCTACCTGGTTGACTGCACCTTTCATTTTAAAAAATTCTTGGGCTTGTGGGAGAGATAAAAACACAAACTTAGAATCATAATTATAATAACCAGTTTTAAAAAGTCCGGTCAAACGAAAGGTTTGTACGTTGACTTGGACTCCACGTTCCACAGTAAATCTACCACCGGGAACTGCCATCGTGATTTCACGTCCAAGCCCATATCCGTAAATAGCACTCATTTCTTTTCCCACCACAACCAATTTCTGAGTGTTGATGGATTGGATGGCGTCGCGATCGTACTGCAAGATCCGCGGGAAATTTGGTAATCCATTTTCAACCAATTTTTCTACTGAATCGATTGGAACCGCACGAATCATGATTGGGTTAAAGTTGTTATTACTTTGGATGAGACCATGGCTTGTGATATTTCCTTCAACAGAAACAAAAGACTCTGCAAGTTTTGGGTCATCCTTAAGGTGAGCGATGACCTTTTCAAAATCGTAGATCGCCCCAGACCCATATGAGTTCTCAATGGTGATATGAGGACCCCCTTGCCAAAGAGATTCCTTTACTTGTTTTTGAAATCCGTTGAAAATGGAGAGGACTACTACTAGGAGTCCCACTCCCACTGCCATAACAATAAACGACAGCCTGGATTTGATGGAGAGAAATCCTAGTACTCTGGACCCTCGGATGTAACGGATTGTGATTAAAGAGACGATTCCCATGATGACCTAATCTTTTTGACAGCTTTCTTCTAAAGATGGATACTGTCAAAAAAGAACCTTATGCCTGAGACACCAAACTATTATTCTGTCAAAGTAAACCTTCGAGACGAAGCCAATATGGTTTACACCATGATTGCTGCTGTCATTGACCCGGTTGAAACCAAATCGGTGAAGTTTGAGGGAGTTTCGTGTACAAGCCCACTGTCCCTTTTGCCTGTTCGGTCCACATTTCAGGACTTTTATAACCGGATGCAGCGGGTCATTTACAAAGGGGAACAACAGAAAAACGTTACCAAGTCACTCCAAGAACTCATTAAAACCAAATTTGGCTCTGAAAGTTTTTTGGAAGAGATCCTTCACTACATGGATCACAATCTAACAGATCGTTTGGACTTTGTTTTTAGCGAAATTCACAAAAGAACCTCGGGAAACTCGGAACCAAAGGTAGAAATCCATTTTGAACTCATCGATCCTAGCGAAATGACAAAGACAACCGTGGATGAGGAGGAAATTGCAAAAAAAGAAGCCCCTCCTCCAACACCTGTTCCACAAGCTTCTGGGTTTTTAATACCTGCGGACAAACAAATTGTTCAATTCAAATTCCAACTTTCCCCGGTCAATGGGGTTCCGCTCGTTGAACTGAAAGCAGGTGACAATGTATACATTCGTTTGGTGCCTGGTGATCCAATCACCGATTCAATCATTGGAAGTTTGGAACTTAAAGAAGAATCCGGAGCAATCAAACAAGTTCCTGCAAAAATTGTAAATATATCAAATAACAAAAATTTTTCGGAAGTAGTCATCAAAATCAATGAACAAATTTATGGCAAAATCATTGAAGAAGAGAACTCTGTAAAAATCAAAACGACGGATGCACAACAAGGTGCCGCCAATATCATGAGTTCTGTTGCTTCCCCCACTGCTGCTGTAACAAAAGCAAAACAGAGCAAAAAACTTTCTGCAGATGAAAGTTTTCATTTAATGCCTTATATCATTATGTTAATTGTCCTTGCGATTGGTATGATGACTATTTTTGTGATTTTATAAATTTCTATGGAAAAACTAAAACAACGCCTCCCGATCATTACTTCGGCATTTATTGCCATCATTCTTATCCATTCCCTTTTTGTTGATTACACGGTTCAGTTTCCTGACTATATCGCTACTGAATCTTCAGAAGCAGCCATGGAATCGATGAAACCACAAGTAGTCGCTGAAAATGGAGTCCTGAATCGAATCTCCTATTTAGAATCTTTTTTGGTTGAGCTGGAATCAAGGGAACTTCCCGTAGATACGGAACAAGAAGATACTAAAGAAAATATCAAACGAGTCTTAGTTGGGCAAAAGTTATTACTCGGACTTTCTTTGTTCTATTTGTTATTAGCATTTTCTACTGCTGTTTCCTATGCATACAGAGCATGGTTTCATAAAACATTAGCAAATGTGTTTTATCCAGTTTCCTTTTTGGTTTTGGCCCCAAAAGTTTTTTATCAACTTAACCTGGCAATACAAATGGAAATTTTATCTTATTTCTATTTTGTATTTTTAATTTTCACATACGGAATTAGTATTATTTCCTACCGATTGATTTTGAAAAACAAAGAATTGGCGGAAGGATTTCAATCCTTACAGTTTTCATCCTCTTTGGAAGAAGAAGGAAGATCACCAAGTAACACAAAAACAGGATCAATTTTTGCTCCAGTGTTTCATGTGGCCATCATCATCTTAATTGGAATCCTAATTGGAAATTTGATTTATATCCCACTGTTTTTATTACAAAAACACTATGTAACTGAATTCAGTTATTTCATTTTCTTCTTACTTGGGATTTTATCTTTATTTTATATCTTCAATTACAAAAAAGTGGGTGGAGAACCAAACAGTAGCAATTGGAAAAACTTAGCAGTTAGTTTTGCTTATTTACAGTTTCGTTTTCTAAGGAACGGATTTCTATCTATATTTAGCACCATTCTTATTGTTTTCTTCGTAACGTTTTTGTTCAGTTTGTTACTTTTTAATATAGATCTGATCCAAAATCATTTGGGTTTATTCGGAAAAGCTACTGAGTTTTGAGTGCCTAATGGCACTCAGGTTCCTTTCCTGTTTTCACGATACACCAAACATTTCCATTTGGATAGTATGTAGACCTTGAAATCAATTCTCCTTCGTTAGAGTAGGTTTCTGAGGCCTCCTTTACGCCAGTAGGATAGTAATAAAACCATTCACCCACCTTCTTATCGTTTTCGTAACTTCCCTTTTCTTCTACTTTTGTATCTGGATAATAACGAACCCAATCTCCCGTACGAAGCCCACCATCAAAAAATCCCTTTTCATTCAACCTGCCATTCCGAAAGTAACGGTGATAAGAGCCAGTTTCATTTCCGAGTTCTGCTGACCGAATCCATAATTGTTTTTTGCGATTTCCCGCTTTATAATTTTGTTCGATGTATAACTTCCCGTCAGAAAAATAAAACTTCCAAAGACCATCCCTATCCCCATTGATCAGGTTACCTTCCAAGATGGTAATCCCAGTTAGATAATTTAACTTTTTCCCGTATCCGTTTAGTTCACCCGAAGGATTGATCGGCACCTCGGTAATCAGCTTCCCATTTTCATACCATTCGCGATAAAATCCATTTTCAGCCAATTGGTAGAGATTCGTTTTTTTCTCATAGTTAGCATTTTCGGGAATCGAACCAGGCATTGTGATTGTTGCTTTACAAGATCCAAAGAATAAACTGGAAACTAGAATCATAGATAAGGATACATAGATCCAAATCGAACTGTCTTTAATGTGTGTGGATGTGGATGTCATTTTCATTTTTGAACTTTGTTAGAATTTCTTTAGAGATAAGAATTCGATTCAGACGCTTTGACCTAATTGGTGTTAAATAACGTAAACACATAAGGATGGTTCCTTCTGGTTCTAAAGAAGTATATACGATGGGAGTTGTTTTGCCAAGTCTTACCAGATAGTTTTTAGACATCTCTCTAATTTTTGATTCTACTAATTCTGGTGCCAAAACCAATTCTTCATGAAGAATTTGAGAACAAATTTTTTCTGCTTTTTCCCAATTGGAGTTTAACTCCAAATACACTTTAAATTCATCCCAAACAAAATCCATAGTCTCTGAAACGATAAAGAATCGGTATAAGACTATGTTATAATTGGGAAAGTGAATGAGACGGTTTGTTGATTGTTCAAACCTTGGATCCGATGCAATTTCTAATAAAGTGAACTTAAAAAAACCAATATTAACAACATCACCCTTGATATTATCAAGTTCTATCCGGTCTCCCACCTTAAATCCATTGGCACCCATGATCATAAACCAACCGACCATATTCAACCATACTTCTTTCAATGAAATGACAATCCCGGCACCTGCAAGACCAAGTACTGTTGGCAACAAAGACAAACTGGAGAAAACTATTGGTAGGTATGCAATCCCAAAAACCAAAAGGAAACCCATACGAGCTACTTTTCTACGATTGTATTCATGGACTGCGTCAGGAGCGGGTTTGATCCTCTCCACAAGAATCATTGTAACTTTATAACAAAATATTGCAACAACGACCATGTACCCAAACAATATCATGGTTTCCGCAAAATCACGGTTAGTGCTTCGGAGTAAAGTTAATGGATTCAAATCCAAATAGAATTCTTTTAGGCTTCCCCTACCCATTCTATAATTTTCCTTTTTGGCGTTTTAAAATTTCGAGGATCAATTTTCTTTCCACAGGAACGCCAAATTTAGGTTTTCCGAAATCCTCTAAGAGAACAAACTTCAAGGAACTACCTTCCTTTTTTTTATCATGTTCCATATGTTTCAAAATTTCTTCTGGTTTTTCCTCTAAACGAGTGGGAAGTTCCAGTTTTTTCATAAGGGTGATTGCCTTTTGAAAATTTGATTCTGAAAATCCAACTAACTCTTTGGATAACAATAATGCTGTAACAAGACCGACTGAAACAGCCTCCCCGTGGGAATATTTTTTGTATTGTGTTAATGATTCAATGGCATGACCAGTGGTATGGCCTAAATTCAAAACAGCACGTAATCCAGATTCCTTCTCATCTTGGCCAACAATCCCTGATTTTACTCGAACGGATTCTTCTATCGCATAACGGAGAATTGATGATTCAGGGGAGTATTCGGATCGATTTGAATTTGATATTTTTTCAAAAAATTCTCCACCATCTAGGAATGAATGTTTTGCAATTTCTGCAAGACCACAACTCCATTCCTTTTCAGGTAAAGTAGAAAGTGTAAATAATGGGGCAAAAACAAATTCTGGTTGGTAAAATGCACCCACCATATTTTTTCCCGAATCCACATTCACTGCCACTTTCCCACCAACAGAAGAATCAACACATGCAAGTAGAGTTGTTGGAACCTGAACAAATCGTACGCCCCTTTGGTAGGTTGCCGCAATAAAACCTGCAAAATCGCCTACAACTCCACCACCAAATGCAATGATAACGGCTCTTCGATCTGCATCGGTTTCAATGAGTTGGTTGTAAACTTTTTTCACTCGATCAATGTGTTTGTTTTTTTCACCTGGTTTCAGATATATAAAAGAAAAAGGTACGTTTAAAGACTTTAATTCTTTGGTAATGTATTTTTCATAAATTCCCGCAATTTCACGACTTGTAAGTACATAAATTTTAGAAACTTTGGGTAGAGAATTTAAATTTTCAGAAAGGCCTTGGAAGTCTTCGTGTAACTCAATCGGGTAACGAAACCCCTGTCCTACAATTTCCCGTTCTGACAACTTCATGGTTCATTCACCCATGGGCTGGAAATATATCTAGGTTTATTTGAAGTTTTTGCGCGGAAGTAATGTTTTATATCAGGACGAATGTCCATAGACAAAATTTCTTTGGTTGTAAAATAACCAAATCCAGAAATGGCTTTTTCTTTCGGATTGAGAACGGGTAACAGATCTTTGACCTTTGTCAAAAATACAATTTGAATGAGGTGGCGTTTTTTATTTGGATCAATGGATTCATTTAAAAATAAAAAATCGATTTTACTCACTTCTAGAGACAGTTCTTCGTTTAGTTCTCGTTTGAGAGCTTCTTCTCCTGACTCTCCAAATTCAATTCCACCACCAGGAAGTAACCAATACCCAGATTGTTTTTTTTGCTGTTGTACAAGCAAAATTTTGCCCTTGGGATCTTGAATGAGAGCCGCAACTCGAACTCTCATCGATTTAGATTTTAATAGAAAATCGATCATAGTATTTTTAAAAAACGTAAAGCGGCTTTCGCTGCCATCTGTTCTGCCCGACGTTTATTTTTGCCTTCTCCATTTGTTTGGAAATGTTTTTCGCAAACAACAGAAACCAGAAACTCTTTGTTGTGATCAGGACCCTCTTCTTTCATAACAGAATATTCGGGTAATTTTTTCCATTTCTTTTGGCAAAATTCCTGCAAAATGGTTTTATAATCTTTTGTTTCCTCTGCATCCTCAACAGCCTTTTCCATCATTTGAAAATGAGGCGTAAGAAAAGTGCGACAGCTCTCTAACCCTTGGTCCAAATACAAAGCACCAAGAAAGGCTTCAAAGCAGTCTGCTTGGAGATTGAGATTGGCCTCTCCCTTCTCTCTTTCGCCTTTGCCGAGGAGTAAATACTCAGTGAACCTATATGAGCGGGCTAATTTGGCTATGGCTGGAGCAGAAACCATTTTGCTTTTTAATTTAGCAAGTTTTCCTTCTTTTCCCTTGGGTAAGGACTTATATAAAAATTCTGCAGCGAGGATTCCGAGGACTGAGTCCCCTAAAAACTCTAAACGTTCATTATCAGATAAATAACGATCTGAGTCTTCGTTGGCAAAAGACCTATGAACAAATGCTAGGTGAAGAAGAGAAATTTCCTTAAATTTTGTTTTAGTGAGGGATTGAAGTTCTTTGAGAGTGGAAATTCTTTCGGGAGGGAGTTTGATACGAATTAAATCGGACAAGGTACAAAGATCCGGGTTCCTCTATTCGGGGAACCCGGTTTTTGGATTGGGAATTACCCCTTAAGTTTATCGATGAATTTAATTACATCGCCTACGGTTTGGATTTTTTCTGCGTCTTCGTCAGAAATTTCCACACCAAACTCTTCTTCAAGAGCCATTACTAGCTCAACTGTATCAAGAGAGTCAGCACCAAGATCATTGATGAAGTGAGCTTCAGGTGTTACTTCTGACTCGTCAACGCCAAGTTGTTCTACGATGATTGACTTAATTTTATCGAAATCTGCCATTTTATATCCTCCAGGCCACTGTGTACAGTGGGGCAAGTGTTAAATCGTTTTCCGCTAGGTATATATGTACGCCTAGCGTTTTTTTAAAATGAAATTGTCGGAATTTTTGGCAAGTCTAAATAGATTATTTTCCTCTTGAAACCTTTGACATGATTCTAACATCACCTAACCAAAATTAATCTAAACTAAATTCCTGCGATTCCCCTAGAAAACCGGGTCCATATCCAAAGAACCTAAGCGATTTCCAAAATCCTGACTTGTTTTCCAATGGTTTACTCCATTTTAGCGGATTTATGTTCTGCTATAGCAGAAACAACTTCCCCTTTCCGTTCGTGATTACGAAATCATCCCTAAGAATCAAAAATAAGGAGAACTCCATGATTCAAAAATGGATCCGTTCCATCACAACATTCCTCCTACTTTCCTTCTCCATAGCTTGTGCAGAAAAGAAAGAAGACAATAATACATTACTGGCAGGTTTACTGCTATTTGCGGCCAACCAAATTAAAGTTAGTACAGCAAGCGATTTGGTAAACGAATCGGCAGCAGACTACAATCAAAACAATTGGGGGCTCATCACTCCTCAAACTTTAGCACGATTTGTGAATAACTGGCCGGCAAACAGACCGAGCCATATCACAGGAAACCTCATCATCTTACAAACCGATGCAGCTGATCGTGTTGCTGGAGGTGCAACCTCTCCCTATATCGCAGAAAATCCAAACCAAGGTGTCTATGTATACCTATTAGATGATTATAAAACTACTGATTTGCCAAATGGAGGATTTCGATTCAACCAAACAAGGGATACTGGACTCTTTTCTAATTCAGTTCGTTACCAAGCCAATGGACAGTTTGTGGATGATTGGTTAAAATCATTTGGAATCAATCTATCGAAAGACTTAGTTGTTTTTACTGTCGGAACAGGGAATGGAATTTCCGGTGGCGCTTATCCAGCGAAAGCAGTGGGAGCAGGTGCTGTACAAGATGTAACACGAGCAATATATTGGTTACGATATTGGGGAGCCGATATCAAAAATCTTGCCATCCTCAATGGGAACCTGAACAAAAAGGCAACTGGTGCGGGGATTCCGCTTTCTACATCTCGATCTGGTATCAACCTAGAACGGAATGCTGGATTTTCAGTGAAACAACTGCGAGTCGATAACACGGTCCTTACGCTTGGATTAGAAGATATTTACGAGATAGCTAAAACGAATGGGAATGCAAATCTTTCAGGATTAACCGCCAAACAACAGATTATCGATGCAAGGCCAGCCACACAATACAATGGGACGGCAGATGGATTGAATGTAGCAAGAAATGCCCTTGTTGCGAATCCAACAAATGAAGCCTATATCACAACTTCTTATCAATCTTCTGGTGCTCCTTCTGCATCTGCTGGAAACCAAACATTTGTCCCATTCGAAGGAAATATCAAATCTTCAAAAACATTTCCTTGGTCTGACCTTCTCAAAGACAATGCAGATGGATATGAATTCTTAGACAAAGCTGCTATCAAAACACTTTTTGATACAACTAGAGCCGTTTATTCACCAGGAACCACTATTGTAAGCCAATGCCGCACAAACTTTGAGGCTCAGGTGAATGGGTTTGCTTCTTTGAACATTCTCGGATACCCAACAGTGTTTTACGATGGATCTCTAGTGGAATGGACTGCTCTTGTTGCTGCACATGGAACCAATGCCATCAACCAAGTGCCTGCCGACTTCAAATGGAGAACCGATACTACTAACGTATCCACCTTCCTTTGGTACAATAATGCTACCCATGTGGTTCGTCCGAATATCAATCTCACAGCAACTACCACAAAAAAATTCATCCAAGAAGATAAGGCTTATAAGTTCTAAATTCTTTCCCAGTTTACACTTCGTCTCCTGGCATCATCTGCCGGGAGACATTCTTTTTGAAATTCCCTTTCCAAAAAAGTTTTTCCTGGTCAGTTTGTATTTATGGCAAGGAACGAAAAAGAGGAATCCATTCATATTGGCTTCCGAGAAACCATTACCTTAATCCTACCCTACTTTCAGAAAAAAATTTGGGATCAATTCAAAGCCGTCATCTGGATTGTTTTATACCTTGCTCTCTTTCAATTGTTTATTTTACGGATCCCCATCAAAGAAGCAGGCCTTATTTCTTTAGGAATTGTTGCTGTTGTCCTTGGATTGGCATTTTTTCTAGAAGGATTATTTTTGGGTCTAATGCCCTTAGGAGAAGCTTTGGGACTTCGCCTCCCTCAAAAACTGGGGATCATTAGTATCATTCTTTTTTCTATATTGATGGGAGTTGGTGCCACACTCGCAGAACCCGCCATCTCTATCCTTCGTGCTTGCGGTACGAAGGTTTCTCCTTGGGATGCACCATTACTATATTTTTTATTAAATGAAGGATCCCACTATCTCTACTTATCGATTGCAATTGGAGTTGGAGTATCCGTAGTTTTTGGGATGTTACGGTTTTTATTCGGATTTTCTTTAATGCGAATCCTTGTCCCAACCATAGTGATACTGTTAGGTGTTAGCATTTATGCTTATTTCGACGAGAACTTAAAGTTTATTTCGGGGCTTGCTTGGGACTCTGGAGCAGTGACAACAGGACCAGTCACAGTCCCTCTCGTTGTTGCATTGGGAATAGGGATTTCCAAGGTAGCAGAAAAAAATGACCAAAGCAGTGCCTATGGAGTAGTAACTCTGGCTTCCCTATTTCCTGTACTATCTGTCTTTTTAGTGGGGATGTATTTTTCTGCAAAATTACCCAAACCAATGCCAGAAGAAGTATTCTTCAAACAAGGAATCAAATTAGAAGAAGCAAAACTTCTACTAGGTGATTCATATAAAATTCCACCTACAAAAGAAGTAACTTCTTTAAAAAAAATCACTCCGCCAGAATTTTTTAAAAAGGCAAAAGAAAACGTTTATGGTGCTTTCGAATTAGCTATTCGAGCAATTTTACCCTTATCTATTTTTTTACTTTTGTTTTTAGGATTAATTTTAAAAGAAAAGATATCCTATCCTGAAGAAGTTTTTTTAGGGATTGGATTTTCGATTATTGGTCTTAGTATTTTTAATATTGGTATCATATTTGGGCTCAACAAACTTGGGGACCAAGTTGGGGGAAAACTTCCTTCGACATTTCGTTCCATAGAACTGATAGATTCTACGAAATTCATTCCAAACTTTAATCCCAAATCGGTGTTAAAAGCAGTCAATGAAGATGGAAAAGAAGAAAAATTCTTTTATCTTAAAGAAAGGAAGTCCTATACGGGAATTCCTTATCATGAGGAAAATTGGAATCAAAAAAACAAAATTTATGAATATGTTCCGATCCATGGGCCCATCTTTGGGAAAGAAGACAATTTATTAGGTTACTTAGTGGTCCTTGTATTTGCCTTTTTTTTAGGATACAGTGCAACTCTCGCAGAACCAGCATTATCTGCATTAGGAAATACGGTAGAAGAGACAACGGTTGGAACCTTTCGGAAATCATTATTGATCCAATCGGTGGCGGTTGGTGTAGGTTTGGGAACACTTCTTGGTATGTTAAAAATTTTATTAGAAATTCCCTTGGTTTGGATTGTTGTTCCAATTTATCTTTTACTTCTTTTTTTGAATACATTCAGCAAACCAGAGTTCATTGATATAGCTTGGGATAGCGCAGGAGTGACCACGGGTCCCATCACCGTCCCTCTCATTATCGCCATGGGGCTTGGAATTGGTAATCAAATTGGAACTGTTGATGGATTTGGAATTTTGGCAGCGGCATCCGCATTTCCCATTTTATCCGTTTTGATCATGGGTATGATTGTTGAAAATTCTCGCAAACTTTCGTTACGTGACTCCACATTAAAAGAGAAATAAAATGTTTTCTAAACAAAAAGCCATTAGAATTACTGCAATTGTACATAGAGACTTAACAGACATTGTTGTAGCTGCTTTAAAACTGAATCAAATTCACTATTTCCATATGGAACCAGGTAGGTATCCTGTCCTTGCCAAACGTGGATGGTTATTTTTCGACTTTTATCAAAATCAATCCATCATCGATACTCCTGTGACTATCTTTGAAGTTTCCTCTGAACCTTCAGCAGAGAACTTTTTACTTTCTCTTTTCAGGGATTCTGCAGAACTAAATGTTCCAGGTCATGGTAGTGTTTATTCACAAACCATTGAATTTTACGGTCCTGTTCCCACTGACTACATTCTGATTTCAGAAGAAAAAACAAAAACTATAGGATTTTCAGGACTCACTGGTATATTTTGTATTTTACCACGCGGATCTGCAGAACCAATTTCTCGTTTAATTTTACAAAACGGAGTCGCAGTTCCAACAATTAGTTATGGGACTGGCACTGGTTTGCGTGATAAATTAGGTCTTTTAAGAATCACTATCCCCAAAGAAAAAGAAATTTTAAAAATAGTCGTCCATTCGTCTGACGCCGAACATGCGATGGATTTTATCATTGAGGTTGGTAGGTTAGATTTGCCAGGAAGGGGTTTCATATTTGAATTCCCGATTGGGAGAGGTTTACTCAACACCAAAGTAAGTTTAGAAGGGCCAAAACAAGCTGCGAGTATGGATCAAATCATATCCGCATTAGATCAGTTATATGGTAACATGGAATGGAGAAAAAAATCCAATCAATTTAGGCAATCGGCTCGTCATAGAAATTATTTCGAAGGAGTGAATGTTGTCATCAATTGTAAGGAAGAATCCATCGAATTGGCTCTCGCCAATCTTAGAAAAGTTGGGGTTTCAAGTTCTACAATCTCTCTAAATAAATTAGTTCATTCTAAAAATGAAAAAAACGCATTCACACCGGCAAGAGAAGCGGCAAACATATTGATTCCCAAAAAAAATCTTTCTGAAGTTCTCAGTGTATTAGAAGAAACAGGTTTTTTTGAAGATGAAATGGAAGGAATTGTTTACACAGTAGAAATTCCAAGAGCCTTCTCTTACCAATCGAAACTCAGTAAAAGAAAATAAAAATCCCCTCATTTTCAAAATTCGAAATCAGGGGATCCGCTTTCACCATTAAATTGTGAGATGGAAATTGTAAGTTTTGCCATCACTAATAATTTAAGTGATGGCAACGCAGTTCCTAAATTTTAGTGACCGCCACCTGGTAAAAACCCACCACCATTGATATCAAGGATATGTCCTGTGATAAAAGAAGATGCATCGGATGCAAGGAAAGCGATTCCGTTTGCGATATCTTCAGGCAGACCAGCACGTTTGAGTGGAATAGCTTGCACCATTCCATGTCTGATGTTTTCAGGGATTGCTTCTGTCATTTCTGTTGCGATAAAACCAGGAGCGATTGCGTTACAACGAACCTTTCTAGAAGCCATCTCAAGAGCTACAGCCTTAGTAAAACCAATCACACCAGCTTTGGATGCAGAGTAGTTTGTTTGTCCTATATTTCCATTCTCACCAGAGATAGAAGAAAGGTTGATGATAGATCCACCATTTTCTTGTTTCATCATGACTTTGATGGCTGCTTGTGTACAAAGATAAGTTCCAGTAAGGTTTACTGCGATGACAGCATCCCACTGCTCTTTTTTCATTCTCATAAGAAGAGTGTCACGAGTGATCCCTGCGTTGTTCACGAGGATGTCCACCGTTCCAAATTCTTTTTTTGCTGAATCAATTAGTTTTTGAGCGTCTTCTTCTACAGATACGTTTGCTACAACAGCAATTGCTTTGTAACCTTTAGATTTTAATTCTTCTGCAGTTGCATTGGTTGCTTCTGGATTCATATCCGCTACAACGATATTGGCTCCAAGAGAAGCAAGTTTCAAACAAGTTGCTTTTCCAATTCCTCTTGCTCCACCTGTTACGATGGCTGTTTTTCCTGATAAACTAATCATTTGGTTTTTCCTCTTCTTTTCTAATTCCTAAAAACATTTTTATTCTAAATTGATTCAAATAAATCCAAGGTTGTGATCAAACTGAATCACTAAGTATAGTTTTGTATTCACCGAGTCTGGTTCGGATTCTATCGTTAATTCCGTGTTTGGCGCACTCTGCGATGACTCGAACTGCATTTTTGACTGCAAGAGCATTGGAAGAACCATGACCAATCATACAAATCCCTTCCACACCAAGTAGAAGTGCTCCGCCGTATTCCGCATAGTCTAAACGTTTTTTCACAGCGTTAAAAGTTGATTTTAAAAGTAAGGCACCCGTCTTTGCAAGGCTTGACTGTCTGATGGAATTTTTTAATACATTAAAAATAGATTTCGCAAGTCCTTCAGTTGCCTTAAGAACAATGTTCCCAATAAAGCCATCACAAACCACAACATCCACTTCACGGCCACCACCATAAAGGTCACGACCTTCCACGTTTCCTACAAAGTTAAATGGTATTTTTTTTAAAAGATCGAAGGTTTTGACAGAAACCGTATTTCCTTTTTTGTCTTCTTCCCCATTGGAAAGAATACCAACCTTAGGATTTTGGATTCCAAAAAGTTCACGGGAATAAATCTCTCCCATCACTGCAAACTGAGCTAAGTATTCAGGTTTACAGTCAACATTGGCGCCAGCATCTAACAGAAGTACGGGTGGTCCTTCCTCTCTGGGAATATGCGCAGCGATAGGTGGCCGCAGAACGCCTGGTAGGCGACCAAGATGTAATAAGGCGGCAGCCATAGTTGCACCAGTGTTTCCCGGAGAAAACACACCGACACATTCTTTGTCTGCCACTAAACGAACTGCTTTGACTACGGAAGAATCCTCCATAGCGCGGACTGCTATCGAAGGAGAATCATTCATACCGATGATCTCGGTAGAATGAATGACACGGACTTTCTCAGTGTCATAATCAAATTTTAACAGGATATCAAGTAACTCTTGTTCGTCGCCAACGAGATAAACAGACAGCCCGAATTCTCGAACTGCCATTACCGCGCCCTCGACGATACCTTCGGGGCCGTAATCTCCGCTCATCGCGTCCACGGCGACCCACATAATGGTTAGTTATCTTCGGTCGTTTTTTTAACTTTTTGAGCGACTACGAGTTTTCCCTTATAAAAACCGCAATAAGGGCAAACACGGTGGGATAGAACAAATGATCCACAATTGGAACACGGGTTTAAGTTAGGTTTGCCAATCGCGTGATGGGCTCTTTTCGTTCTAACTTTCGATTTTGATTTACGTCTCTTTGGGACTGCCATGGCTATCCTCTATGGAATTATAACTGGTTTTTACTATGTTTTGGAAAACGAATGTGAAAACAATATTTTAATTTTCTAGGCTCTCGATAAGAGACCGTAATTCGGTGTGTTTGTGATAAAAAGAGGAGCGATTGCATACCAAACGGGCCGTACTATACAAAATCGACTCAAATTCCTTCAGACCATTGGCTTTTAAGGTGCCACCAGTAGAAACTAGGTCCACGATGCAGTCAGAAAGGCCCACGATAGGAGCAAGTTCTATTGATCCATAGAGTTTGATGATTTCGCAGGAAATCCCTTTGGAGAAAAAATATTCACGTGTTAGGTTCGGGTATTTTGTGGCCACTCGCACTTTGGAACGTTTGGCAAAAAGATCAAAGTCGGGAAAGGAGGCGAGAGAGAGCCTACAGGCTCCTAGTTTCAAATCCACAGGGGCAATGAGATCAAATCCCCCTTCCTTTAGAATGTCCCAACCCACAATGCCGGCATCAGCAGCGGCTTCTTCCACATAAGTGCAAACATCTTGGGATCTGACAAATAAAAGGCGGAGGCGTTTGTCTTCGGAGACGAAGGTGAGTTCTTTGGAACCCTCGGATGGTAATGTTTTTAACCACCCTTTGGATAACAAAAGGACCGCAGTTTCTTCGGCAAGCCTACCTTTCGGAAGAGCCAAAGTTAACATAGGTTAGTTTTTCCCGAGTTTGAGGAGTAAATAACTTGAGAGAAGTTTGACATCTTCCCCAGACTCCGCTCCGTCTAGTTTGACTGCTTTTTCAAGATACTCTTTAGCGGCAGCTTTATTACCATTTAGGTAAGACAAACGACCTGCTTGGTAATAAGCCCAAGCTTTGAAACCATTGAGTTCGCGAGCAGGTTCAATCACAGTCGCAGCAATCTTATAATTTTCTAAAGATTTTGCGTTGTTTTTTTCTTTTTCGCGGTAATTTCCAGCAATGTAAAAATAGAGTGCTTTGATTTCTTTGGGTGTATCAATTTTTTTAGCAGCATCTTCAAGATAACCGGCTGCCTTTCCAAATTCCCCTTTTTCTGCATATAGCTTAGAAAGGTCCTTCCAAACACGAAGTTCCATTTTACCGGTACTTTGGTTTTGCAAAAAAGTTTCCAAACTTTGGATCTGAACATCAAGACCAGCTTTTGATTTCTGTTGCGTGAGTTTCAAATCTTCGAGTGTTACCGTTTCTTTTTCAAATAGATAAGCACGGTATTCGAAAAATCCAATCACAACAGCTAACACAACAATGGCGGAAGAAAGGCTAATAAAAACAGACTTACGATTCCGTGCCAAAAAATGTGTGAACTTTAAAAAAATGAGTTCGGATTTGGAACCTTCAAAATCAGCGAACTCATCCTTTTGGATGAGTTCTGCTTGTTTTTTATGTTCGATTTGGTTTTTTTTATGAAACTTATCCATGGACCTATCGGTTTTGGTTTAAATTCATAAATGAACCGATGGATTCACGAGAAGGTTGGTTGTCTTCCTTCATGTATTTAGCCATCTCTTCACGTTCTACTGCTTTATCAAAATCTTTGATAGAGAGAGAAATCTTCTTATTGTTAGGTTCGATTTTGACAACAACTGTGCGAACGGAATCGCCCACTTTGTAAAGATCTTCTAACTTGATGTTACGACCATCAGGAATTTCAGAGATGTGAACAAGGCCTTCGTAACCTGGTTCTACTTCTACGAACACACCAAAACTCACGATGGACTTCACACGACCTTCTACAAGTGTACCCGGTGGGTATTTTTTGCGAAGAGCTTCGTATGGATGTTCTGAAAGTTGTTTCAGACCACAGCTGATTCGTTGTGCATCTAAGTTGACATCAAGGATTTTGTATTGAACCGATTGGCCTTTTTTAAGGAGGTTTAACGGATTCTTTTCTTTTTCATCCCAAGTGATGTCAGAGATATGAATGAGTCCTTCGATTCCACTTTCTACTTCAACGAAAGCACCGTATTTTGTGATTCCAGTGATTTTACCTTCGAGAACATTTCCAGCACGAACGTTAGCAGAGAGAGCTTCCCAAGGGTTAGGAAGGAGTTGTTTGAGTCCGAGTGACAAACGTCTTGCCTCGAAATCAATGTCCAAAATTTCCGAATCAACTTCTTGGCCTTTTTTCAAAACATCTTTAGGATGTGGTGGTTTTTTTGCCCAAGAAAGTTCTGTGGTATGGATGAGACCCTCGAGTCCTTCTTTGAGTTCTACGAAAGCACCGAAATTGGTAAGTGAGGTTACGATTCCGCGAACCACCATTCCTTTTTCGAGTTCTTTCTTTGCCCAAATCCAAGGATCTTCGTAAAGTTGTTTGATTCCAAGAGAAAGTTTATTGTTCTCTTTATCCACTTCTAAAACAATCACTTCGACTTCGGCACCGATGTTGAAGTATTGTTTGAAAGGAGCAAATTTTTTATAAGAAATATCGTTTTGGCGTAGAAGTCCTACCACTTCGTAAACAGAAAGGAAAACACCAAAGTTGGCAATTTTCACAACCTTTCCGTTCACTTTGTCCCCTACTTTTACTTTGCCGAGGAGTTCTTCCCACTTCTCTCCATTGATTTCGTCGAGGAGAGTTTTGCGAGAAACCACACCGGTTCTTGTTTTTTCGTTGAGTTCAATGATTTTGAATGAAAACTCTTTTCCACCTTCAGTGGATTCTTTAAAACGGACACCTACGTGAGAAGCAGGTAGAAAAAGTTGAATGCCTTCGCTTTCAACTAGGTATCCTTTGTTTTTCACTTCTCCGACAATTTTACCAGAGAGAGGGTATCCGTTTTGACTTGCGTCTTTGATGGTTTCCCAACCAACTCTTTGGTCCGCTTCTTTTTTGGAGAGGACACAATATCCGTCGACCCGCTTCTTAATGATCGCACTGACTTTCTCACCGCGTTTTGGCGTTTCCGAGAAGTCTTCACGTGAGACACGAGCTTCCAATTTTTCTCCAATATCAAGGAAAACAGTGTCACCAATGACATCGACTACAGTCCCTTCAATGAGGGTACCTTTTCCTGCGGAGTTTTCTTGTTCTTGTGCTTGTGATTGCGATTCCCACTTCTCTAATAATTCGCCGAAGGAAGTGGTCTCATTTTTGGGGGAGGATGGGTTGGTTGAATTCAATGGTTACCGGGATACAAAACCTAGATTTGCCCAGAGGATGAAACCTTGGACAGGATAGTATTTAGGACAGTTTCTGTGTCGAGGGTGCTCGTGTCAATTAGGATTGCGTCGGAAGCCTGCTTCAGGGGGGCCACAGTACGGGTGGTGTCACTTTCGTCCCGAGCCACAATTTCGTCTTTGATGTGGTTTAGGTCGGCTTTGAAGCCTTTTGCAACTAATTCATCGTATCGGCGTTTGGCCCTCACTTCCACAGAGGCAGTCAGAAAAAATTTAAATTTTGATTTTGGAAAGACTTCTGTCCCAATGTCCCGGCCGTCCATCACCAATTTGTGAGTTTTTGCGAATTCTCGGATGTGGTGGTTTAGGATTTCGCGGAAAGCACGTCTTGGTGCAATGTAACGGATTTTTTTAGTGATCTCCGGATCACGGATTTCCAAACTTATGTCTCTTTTACCAAGAAACATTAAATTTTCACCAGTAGACGAAAGTTCACAATGTACGGGAATCTTAGCCACAGAAAATCCGAACTCTGCTTCGTCTTTTTCTAGGAGTGTGGCATCCGCTAATTTTTCTGTGTAAAACGGAAACTTAGACTCATCCTCTTTTGTCTCAAGAAACTTTTCCCATATAGCGAGAGTTAACGCCCTGTAAAAGGCGCCTGAATCCAAATATAAATACCCAATTTTATGCGCTATCATTCGTGCGAGTGTACTTTTTCCTGAGCCGGCAGGCCCATCGATGGCAATGACTTTTTCTATGTTCGATAAACTCATGGTTTTATATTCTAAAACTAGAACAGGATTTGATTTCGTCCAGAGGAATTCTTGAGACAAAGAAAGGCTAACCGGCGGTAAACGAATTTACCTTGACATCAAGTTTTTCCTCCCTAGTGTAGCGACACTCAGGCGGAGCAATAGTGAAATTAAGAAATCGCAATCTTGATCCTGAACGAATTGCCGACTTCGAATGTTTCCGGAGTGGGATCTTAGAACTCATCGTTGGGAACTCTCCACTTCCTGACGTACTCAAAGAAATTGTATTGGGAATTGAAACTCTAAACCCCACAATGATTTGTACGGTTGTTCTCATCGAAAATTCAAAAATTAAAATCGGTGCGGCCCCTTCTCTTCCCAAAATTTATAACGATTCCATTGAAGGAGTCACCATTGGGCCTGAAGCCGGTTCTTGCGGAACAGCGGCATACACTGGCAAACGAGTCATCGTAGAAGATATTGGAACCAGTCCTTTATGGAAAAATTACAAAGACATTGCGCTTAGCGTAGGTTTGTATTCTTGTTGGTCAGAACCCATTCACTCTCACACGAGCGAAGTGATTGGAACCTTTGCGATTTACCATCATGAAATTGCCAGTCCCACTGAGTTCGATATTTTTATCATAACGGAAACAGCAGACCTTGTTAGCATAGCCATTGAGAAATCTATTGTATCTGAAAAACTGACTGAAAGCGAAAGAAGGTTTCGAGATTTTTTCGAAAAGAACTCTTCTGTTATGCTCATCATTGAACCAAATTCTGGGGACATCATCAATGCCAACCAAACAGCAGTTCAATTCTATGGATATACTCATGAAATCCTAACGACAATGAAAATAGATGAAATCAATGTTTTACCTCCGGAAGATGTAAAAGCGGAAAGGTTGCGAGCCCTCGCAGAAGAAAGAAGTTACTTTTCTTTTCCACACAAACTTGCCAATGGAAACATCAAACAAGTAGAAGTTTATTCCACTCCAATAGAAACAAGTAACCGCCATTTACTTTTTTCTATTATTCATGATGTCACAGAAAGAAAAACTGCCGAGGAAAAAGTAAAGTCTCTGCTTTCAGAAAAAGAAATGATTTTGCGAGAGGTTCATCACCGGATCAAAAACAACATGACCATTCTGTACAATCTTTTAGATTTGCAAGCGGGTTCCCAAAAAAACGAAGAGATCCGAAATTCATTAAAAGATGCGACAAGCCGGATCAAAACCATGTCACTTCTTTATGATAAATTATATTTGGGAAAAGCTTTTCACGAATTACTTTTAGATGAATACTTAATACCATTATCAGGGGAAATCATTTCTTTATTTCCCTATCCGGTAAAACTCATTACAGAAATTGAAAGTTTACAATTGTCGGCAGAACAACTTCAGGCAATTGGAATCATCACAAATGAACTGCTTACTAATAGTTTAAAGTATGCAAGAGATTCTTCTAGAGAGTTGGAAATTCAAATCAAAGTTTGGACTGAAGACTCAAACTTTTTTTTGCTCATTCGTGATAACGGAAAAGGATTTGATCCTCAAATGAAAAACCCAGAAAACCTGGGTTTTGGTTTGACCTTGGTGACAATGTTAACTAAACAACTGAGCGGTGAACTCACATTTCACGGAGACACCGGTGCAGAGTATAAAATTAAATTTCCTATGGTGAAATCCCATCCTTAACTGCTGGGAAAGTGTATCGAAATCTTTTTTTGGAATTACCTAAATAAGCAAATTCCATTCGAATGGTTTCAATATGACTGGAATCATTTCCACCATCCAAATACAATCGAACTTCTTTCTCCATTGTTTTTCGATAGAAATAGTTTTCCTTAATGTAATTGTACATTTGCAGATATAAAACCTGGTTTTCTTTAGATAATTTAGGATTGACTTTGTCTGCATTTTGACTGGCAAATCTTAACTTTCCATTCAGAAAATGTAAGTTAGATGAAAACAAATAATTCAGAGGATTTGTTTGGTCCATCTGGATGATGAGAGGAAGTTTTACTAAATTACAATTCCAATAGAATCTAAGTGTGGGTTCTTCTAAATTTACATCTTTCCAATAAAATTCTAATTCATTCTTTTGGCCACAAAACTCATTCGATTTTTCATCTGAATTAGGAAGTCGAATCGAAGTTTTTGGAAATGCTGAAAATACCAATTGGTTTTTACTTATATTCGAATACACTCCGTGTGGAAGCCAAACTTTGTTTTCTAGTTGGATAGCCAAAGCCTTTGCACGTTCCTCTCCATTTCTCTTTTTTACTTCTTCGTAGAGAGAGTTAGAAAGTGTATTGATAAACTCTGGGAAAAAACGATCACCTGCATTGGTTTTTGCGATTGTTTGAAAAATAGTCACATCAGCTAACTCACTTCCAACCAAGGTTCGATACTGCCAAAGTAAAGAAGGGATAAAGGCAAAATCTTTTTTAAAATCAGATTCGATGGTGACATCATATAAACCAATTTCTTTGTCCAGGCGAAATGAAGAAACTATCAGCTGACGTTTGACTGCTTCACATGTTTTGTGTGTATACAATTCAGGATGATCCAAAAGAGAAGCTGCATAATAGTCAGAAATTCCTTCTGCAAGTGAACGTCCAATGGCATTGTTTCCAAGATACTTTCCTGTAATCAAATGAGTGTATTCGTGATAAATGGAATCAGGGCAAGAGGCAGTGTCTATGATTCGCTCAAACGCGAATGTTCCGAAAACAGGTAAATCCCATTTAGGAGCAAACCACAATTCACTGGTCCAGCTTCCATTGGTTTCGGCTGGTGGGATAGTTAAGGCAGTGTTTTTTAATGAAACCTTGGAATCATAATAATCTGTAGGAGAATAAGCAAACGGTGCATCCACTCGGATTCGAACTTTCGGGTTAAATTCTGTAATTTTATCTTTTGTTCCCGAGCTAATTGCAATGGATTTAAACCTAGATTCAATTTTACGAAGTTGGTATCCTAAAGTCAGCAACTTCAAATTCCCTTCGACTTGTTCCAGTGGAATTGGTTCCTGTTCTAACTTGGAATAAATCGAAAAGTTTTCTAATATATAATGTGTTTGTGATTTGAGTCCGAGGTCTTCGAATGTTATGTTCTTATGTACGAACTGTTTGCGATCCCCTTCCCAATCTAAAACTTGGTTTTCTTTTTTTACATCTGCAGTTAGGTTCACACCGAAGAGGAATGTAAAAATAGAAAGTAAGATGTAACTTTTTTGTTTCGAATGATTTTCGCGAAACTCTAAACTCTTCATTTTTTATACTCTGTTGGTTCTATTGGTTACAAAGAGATCTTGTTTCTTATTCCATTTTGAATGGATAGAAACAAGATCAATAAGTTTGTTTTATAGTAGGAAAAAGGATTAGAATCCAAGTCCTACGGAATCATACATCCCACCAGAAACTACGTTTCCAAATCCACCTGTATGAATGAGCAAACCAACAACTGCTACAACAGTCACAGAAGCTAAAACGTTTTCAAAAACTTTGAAATTTGTTCCATGTAGGTAGTTACCAGTTGATTTTTTTAATTGAATGGAAGATACAATCCCTTCTAAATCTTGATCAAGAGTTCCTGCGAATTCAGCATTTTTGATTTCTCTGCTGATTCTTACAAACTCTGCGGGAGTGATATGAGCTTTGATATACTCATGTGCTTCTTTGTTTGTCATTCCATTAGTTACTAAAATTTTCGCTGCTTCCTTAACGTTCATTTGGTTAGCTGGTGCTGCAAATGCTGCTTGAGTGGCAAACACGATAGCGAGTACTAAACTGATTTTCTTTTTCATGGGATTATCCTTTGAATCAAATTTGTTCTTAGCGGAATTTTTCTGAACTCCCCTCTCAAACTTGAATCCATCCTACTACGAAAAAGAATCCAAATCGTCTGGATCGATCGAAGTGGATTGAAAACTACGACCGAATGGATCGAACTGGATGTTTTTTCAGGTTTTTTTCTCTATATTCCCTTGGTGTGGTCCCTGTTTCCTTTTTGAAGGCTTCATTGAAGGTAGATTTGGATCCAAAACCCACATCATAGGCTATGGCAAGAAGGGAGCGATCGGGTTCTTTTTCAATTTTTTCCTTCGCTTCATTCACTCGGTAGAAATTTGTATATTGATAAAAGCTTTGTTTGATTTCTGTGTTTAAAAATTCGGAGAGTTGGTGGGAACTTAGGTCCATTCTTTCCGCTAATTCACGAAGACTTAATTTTTCTTCACGATATATCTTTTCTTTTTCGAATAAATCTTGAAGTTTGTTCCGAACCTGCTGATGGTCTAGTTTGGAAATTTGTGAAATCTTTGCTTTTTTTTCATCTTCTACGATTTTTCGAACTTCCAAAAAGAAATCTGGGTAACTTTGCCTCAGCACATATAAAAAACACAAAAAAATTCCGATCGCAATACCTGACAATTGGTGCGCAGTTTGTCCTCCCTTGGCCAAAGTAATGAGACCATTCAAAGATAATGCCAAACAAAACCCGACGATGAGAATACCGATTTTTAAAGTGTAATTGTTTCGAAACGTACTCCAACGGATTTGTTTGGATATCCTTCGAAAAATACGAAGCAAACACCAAATATAAATCAAAATGGTAGGCAAAACTAAAAATAATGGCCGACTTAAAAACGGATTCAAACCATTAGATTGGTTTTCTAAATAAATTGTTTTGTTCCAAAAATTCCAAAATACAATCAAAACAAATAAGAAAACCAAAGGAACAATTCGGTAAGAAAGCCTTCGAAAGGATCGGAATTTACCTTCCAAAATCGTTAGGAAATATTCATCGAGTAAAACACCAAGACAGGCAACAATTGGTAAATCCGTTAAAAAAAAGGGATACAGAAACTTGATTTTTCCTGAAGAAATTAAGTAAAAGTTAAATAATAAGTAACTTGTTCCGAGGAAGATGATTCCTAAGAGAATTTGTTTTCTGTTTTTATGATAACTAAAAAATTCTCCGATTGCATATAGAAATCCGAGTAATGCAGAAAACAGTAGGAAAAAATTTAAATATTCACCGAAATATTGGGAAGGAGAGAACATAAATACACCGCTTTAAAACCGAAGAACCACTTGATTGTTACAATTAGACGAGAAGTAGAAACGATCAATCATTACTACACGTTGATTCTGGAAGAAACAGAAATATTTTTCTAGAAAACCAAGGGTTCTAACCTTTGGTTATGTTAGAATCCTCTTACATGCGTTGAATTGATAAATGAAACATTCATTTTAAAAAGATTTGAGAATATCAAAAAACCCTGGGAAACTTGTGTCTACCCAACTTGTATCATCAAACGTAAGTTCGACACCCGAAAGTTTCGAAAGAATTGCAAAACTCATCGCAATCCTGTGATCCATAAAGGTTTCGATATGAGAAGTTTTGATTTCTTTTACTTCCCCAAATTCATACCCATCTTCGGATTCGTTTACAACAACTCCCAGCCTTTCGAGATTTGAAACCATCGATAAAATGCGATCCGATTCTTTCGCACGAAGTTCTTCCGCATGAGAGATTTGGAATCCACCTTCCGAAAATAATCCTGCAATTGTAAGGATTGGAATTTCATCAATGATAGAAGGAATCAAATCTTCAGTAATCACTGACCTTTTAAGTTTTGAAGGATAAACGAGCAAATCCCCGATCTCTTCACCACATTCTTGGCGTTTGGCGATGACTTCAATTTTGCCACCCATATTTTTTAAAACAGTGATGATCCCTACACGGGAAGGATTGAGTCCAATGTTACGAATGAGAAGAGGTTCTGTTCCTCCCACACAAAGTCCAAAAACGATATAAAAGGCTGCACTGGAAATATCTCCAGGAATTACAAACTTAGCCCCTTCAAAATGATAAGGAGGTTCTACAGTAAAATGCAGAGGAGAATGGTGTTTGATGTTCCCACCGAGAAATCGAATCATATTTTCTGTATGGTCACGAGAAACCTCTGATTCTTTGTAATCGATGGAAATCTCTGAAGCAAGGGTCGCAAGTACCAAAGCACTTTTGATTTGTGCCGAGGCAATCGGACTGGTATACGAATAACTTTTTAGTTGTTTGCCAGTCACTCGAAGAGGAGCCCGATCATTGCCTTCAACTGACACAATATCCGCACCCATTTCGCGCAGTGGATTCATGATCCTTGCCATAGGACGTTTGCAAAGCGAAGCATCACCAGTCAAAGTGGCATTCATTTGTGGAAGACCCGCAAGAAGTCCCGCAGAAAGCCTGATACCGGTTCCTGCATTGCCAAAATCCAGAACGCCAGCGGGAGATTTTAAGTTTTGTTTTCCTGGGCTTTGTACGGAATAACTTCCTTTCCCCAATGACTCCACCGAAAGCCCTAAACTGACAAAACAATTTAAGGTATGTAGGGGATCTTCTCCTTCTAAAAAACCATGAATTTCCGATTTTCCTTGGGCCAGTGCACTAAAGAGTACCGACCGATGCGAGATGGACTTATCTCCCGGGACATAAATTTCTTTTTTTGCACTTAATTTGATTTGGGGCTTCAACATGTTGTATTTTTCTAAAAAGTATTTTGCAATTTGGCGCTTCTTTAGTAGGTTTTGACGGAAACCAAAGTTTCGCAAAACGAACAAGCAAATGCCTCTAGATACCAGTAAAAATAACCAAAAGATCCCAGTCAATCCAGGTGAAGTCCTTTTCATCGGAGGCAAAGCCTCAACTTCCATGAACATCCTACACGAAGGATCGGTTCGCATTGAAACCACTTTGGGTGACACAAGCATTGTTCTCTATAGTTTGGATGGAGCCAATCTCACCCCAGGTATCTTTGCACTCCTGGAAGGAACACCTTATCCATATACAATTCGGGCCAAAACATCCTGTGTTATTTCCACTTATGTGATGAACCAAGCTAATGCCAAAAAAACTCTTACTTCCAAAGTATCAGTGGGAGTGATGGCCGTTCGGACTCTTCTCAAAGAAATCGGTGAACTCTACAAACGAGTGTTATCGATCAAAGGACTAGCCTCCAAGTTCGAACAAACAATGGATAATTTGGGAGCCGTGTATTATATTTTAAACCCTTCTATCTTTTCTGACGTTAGCCCAGGGGCACTCATCACCCGTGATGAAAATATCATTGATCCAGTGATGAAACTCATCCGAAACAACTTGGCTGGGTTCCAGGAACATGGTGGAATTTTACCTGACAAACCCACTGTTAATTTTTTAGAAGAAGACCATGGCGAATTTTTTGAACGCGATTATAGCGAATCTATAGAATGGAACGATGCGGAATTTCATTTCATTAGAAAAATTTTATCGGTGAATCCAAAAATTTCACAAGCATTATTCGAATCCGATCCAAGTCTCTTACAAAGTGCTGCTGAGAGTTACGTCAAGACCTATCGAGAGTTATTCGAAATTTTAAACAAAGAGACTAGTGAACTTTCTGAGATGATGAACACCATGTTTGTTGGAGAAAATGCACTTGTCGAAAAATTCAATTTAACGTTAGATTTATTTAACACTGGTTATTCCACAATTCCATCTACCGTTTTATTACCAATAACAGAGTGGGCACTAAAAAAATCCAAATCCTTGTTAGACGAATACAAACAAATTTTTGGTTCTCCTTACGCATCCCTTGGTAATAACCTAGATAAATTAGAAACCAAACAAGCGGAACTCACAAACAAATATGGCCATGAACTTGCTGCAGGCAAAAACAAAGAAGAAAGTGCGCAAGGAAATGGAACGATTCATGCTGGAATCGATACCAAAGCTCTCAAAGTAGAACTATTAAACTCAGCTAGTCAAATTCTAAACTATTCACAAGCAGATCCAGAATCTGTAAAAGAATTTTCGACTCTGATGGTAAAACTCAAATCCTTTAAAAACCCACTAGATCCTGAACCAGACAATCGTAAAATCAGAAGGACCATCGCAAAAACGTATTGGGACGTTTATAAAAAATCTTTCACAAAATGGTTACAAGCAGGCAAACAAGCACCGAAGGCCGTTGAACTTATGTTACGGTACGGATATTTTGACGAAAGCCTTCTAGATGAAAGCCATATTGTTGAACTTGTGGGTAGGTTGTACCAAGGAGGAGGAAACCCAAGTGCTCCGATTCATTATGGAACTGATTGGTTAGAAAAAATTTACTCTAGAGAAGTGCCTACTTCTGTAGATGAACTCGGACAAACTTTTTTTGAAAAACTAAAAATGGATCTAAAAGATTCAGGTATCAAATCAGAAAAAGACATCCCACCTGATTATGATACAGGAGATGCAAGACTTGGATCCGAAATTTCATCCATGTATGAACCAAACGTTCGTTTGACGTCTGGTAATATTGCCAGTCACTTTCCTATCCTTACCAAATACCATATCACAATTCCTTTAGAAAAATGTTTTGTATCCAAAGAAGATGTGGAAAAAGCACTCCAATACATTTTGGGAGTGGATTACACTGCCTTCAACCGTGAAGTTATTTATCGAAACGAAGAAATTGGAATCAAAAACGAATTTGTCCAAAGGTCGATCATCCCTGACTTTATCTTAGTTCCGTCCATTGGACCAAAGATTATGATGTGGCAAGATCTTTCCGTTTTCCGTGGAGCTGGTTCTAAAGAATCAAGAGGAAGAATTTGTATTCCTCATTTTGTCACGGGAGACTTAAAAACGTTTATGTTGGAAGCCATTGCAGCATTTCGTTGGGAACTTTGTAAAAATATTTTGGGTCCAGACTGGAACAACGTCGGAATTCCTTCCATCACAGCAGATTACACAGATTATGTGCAGTTTTTCAAAAAGAGTAAGGATCTTTCACCAGAACTCAAAGAGAAAATTTCTTCTGAATTTAAACGTTTCCGAACCGATCGGGATAAATTTGCGTATGACTATTCCATGTGGATTCGGTATGAAGCCGAAGGGGTACAGCGGGTCAACCGAGTGGTGCGTTCCATCTTCTATCGACATATCCCTTTTCACAAAAATATCAGAGAAAAGGTAAGTTCCCAACCAGCTTATTCGGAACTTCACAACAGGTTCAAAAACATTCGGACACGCCAACACAAGGAATTCGAAAACAAATACAAAAAGTATATGGATGCGAGCGGAAACCTTCCTAAAGAACTTTATGAGAATTTAACTTTTTACGAAGTTTAATCCTTGCCAAATTCCATAGATGCAATCATGTTGCATCTATGGAATCCATTCACAAAGTCGAAGTAGCCATCATTGGGGGAAGTTTTTCCGGACTCTCCGCTGCCCTTTCTCTTGTCCGATCCCTTCGTAAAATCATTGTTTTTGATACAGAAAGACCGTGTAACAAAAACACACCTGCCTCGCATAACTTTATCACTCACGATGGAAAAACTCCGAAAACAATTCGCGAAAATGCTTTATCCGATTTAAGAAAATATCCCAATTTTCAATTAGAGTTAGGTGAAGTAACCACTATCGATAAAACGGATTCTGGGTATGTATTAAAAGGAAATGGGTTTTCTCCCATCCAAACAGAAAAAATTATTTTTGCCACTGGCTTAAAAGACATTTTGCCAGAGATTCCTGGATTCGCTGAGTCATGGGGAAAATCGGTAATCCATTGTCCCTATTGTCATGGATATGAATTTGTGGGAGAAACTACTGGACTTTGGATGAATGAAAACGGTGTATTCGAACATTCTAAATTTCTTAAACACTGGTCAAAACAGTTAACAGTGTATACAAATGGTCCTATCCAATTTTCAAAAGAAGAACAAATCCAATTAGAAAAAGAAGGGATTTCTGTTGTTACGGATTTGGTAGAAGCACTCATCCATAAAGACGGTCAAATTTCAGCCATCAAACTAAAAAGCGGAAAAGAAGATCCCATCCAAGCACTTTATGCAAGGGTTCTTATGGTTCAAAATTCCAAATTGCCAGAAGAAATAGGATGTAAACTCTTACCCAGTGGCCATCTGGAAGTGACAAACTTTTATGAAACGAACATAGCAGGTGTGTATGCAGTAGGCGATATGGCTTCTATGTTTCGTTCGGTTGCACATGCTGTCCATTCAGGAAACATTGCGGGCGCCATGCTCAACCGTGCGATGATTTTGTCTTAATTATACTTCTTCAACAAAATATGGTCTTGTGTATTCTCTCACAATCTCCACCACAAAACGACCCCAAGATTTGGGGTCTTCTTGGGAGATATTGACCTGTTTGATTTTTGGAAAATAAGCAGTGGGTTTAAAAACGGAATGTGTGAGTTCCAAAGTGCGAAGGTAATTATCCAACCGTTTCACTTTAACAAAATTAATGATTTCGTTTTGGATTTTTTCTTTGGGAAGGTATCCCACGATGATCATTCGAGGAAATAGGTTTTTTTTCAGAAGTCCAATAAAGTCCTCAAAACTATCCACACGGTCGATGAATCCTTCGTAAGCACCACCACCGAGGTTCATGATCTGTGTCACAATGTCCATAGAAAAGGAAACCCCTTCCATCGTGGACATATCGGAGATGATGACAAGCCCCTCGTCTGGTTGGAATACCTTAAACATGTCTACACCCTTAAAATGGCGCCTGAGGAGTTTGGCAGCCGATACATCGATTTCTTGTGCTTTGGCAAGGAGAACCTTCCCCTGGGGGTCGAGGATGGGATCTCGCGTGATGAGATACCGTTTTTTCACGGCATTTTGGTTCATGACTCGAAAGGCCTTTACTTTTTCCTCGATTTCATCCAAGGTTGAGTAACCAATCTTAAGTACATTTTCCCGTTTGCGTTTCCCTATGTCTGTTTCTTCCATGAAAGCTTGGTGCCTAAATCTTTGTATTGCTTATCCTATGGTAATTCTAGCATTGTATAGCATATTTTTGTCTAAGGAATAGAATGCGGTTCAATTTTTCCCTGTTTCCCCTACTCTTACTTGTCATCAGTTGTTCAACGGTGGATTTTATCCCAGAACCTGGTTATCGGCCAAATGATTCGCGTTATAAGATGGAATCCTGGGAGGAAGTAGAAATCCTCCGTGAACGTCCGAAACGTCTTTTCCAAATTGTAGGCGAAGTTATTATTCGCAATACAGAAGATCTTTCTTGGGAAGATTATGAACCTCGGGTCAAAAAAGATTTGTTTCGACGCAAAATTCATGGAGTTTGGATGACAGAAAAAAATCAATCCACCATTGATTCTACAACGATTGAAACTATGGACCAAAAGGGCCGCTCCACCAATTCTTATTTACAAAAATCAAACCTTCCTTATTGGAAAGGTTATGCTTATAGGTATAAGTAAAGATCATATGCCGAGAATATTTGACTCTGAAATTTATGTTTCTCCAACAGATGATTGGATCTTTCGTGAAAATCGAATCGATAAAGAAGAAATTTTACAGTATTTCCGAAACAATCTGCACGGTGACGAAAAGGGAGTGTACATTGAAAATCGATTTGGGGAACTCTCTGAACATGGATACATACGAATTGATGGTTTTCCTTGCCATGTACTTCATGTAGAACCAACGGATTCAGGACTTCTTTTCCATACGGATGACGGAAGAAATTATCCTTTTGGTGAATTTGAAATTTATGAGACCAGTGATGGTGGACTTTTAGGTCTTAGATCAACAGAAGAAAAAATCAAATACAGGTTCACTTGGAATGCAGCCAAAGAACTTTCCGATCATTTAGAAGAGGAAGGGGAATCTACTTATTTGGAATGGGAAGGAGTGAAAATGGAAGTGCCCAAGTATTTGGGAGAGATCCCAGTCCCTCTCCCAAAAGAATATTCTTAATACTTAGTTGGAAGGTGCTTCTTCGTCTGACTTTAATTCCCGCCAAAGATCATTCGCTTCTGAAAAATCTTTTTTAAGAGTTAATGCTTTGTGAAGGTATTGTAAGGATCTTTCAGGTCTATTCCATAACTTATACAATGTGGCGAGGTTAAAATAAGAAATATGCGGGGCATCATTTCGTTCACAACGAACTGATTTTTTTAACCAATATACCGCTTCCTTATCGTTCCCCATTCGCAACAAAAGAACACCTATTTCATTACAAGGGTTCCCATATTCGTGGTTTAAACTCACGGCTTTGTAATAAGAAGCAAGTGCATCACTCCATTGGCCAAGTGCGTTTTGGACCAAACCTAAATAAAAATAGGCTTCTTCGGATTCTTCCAATTCCAAACTGGAACGAAGGTGGAATTCAGCTCGGTCAAGGTCACCGACTTTGAAATGGTCTTTTGCTAAATCTAAGGAAAGTTGGAAAGAACTAGAAGACAATGAGATCCTCGCACGTTTTCTTTCATTTTCGGATGACTTAAAAAAACTCTGTAAACTAATTTTATTTTTTCAAAGATAGAATCAATTCTTCAGCAATTTGCGAAGCCGTCAGCTTATAATGGTTTAAAATCTGATTTCTCTCCCCGTGATGAATGGGTTCTGGTGGCAACGCAAAAGTCTTTAAAAACTTACTAAGGAAGTCGGATGGAATTTCATTCAATAAAAATCCAGAGGCACCTGCATGGACATAACTTTCGTCCAAAATCACAAACTTTTGGTTCTTCTCAATTTGTTCATGAACAAGATCCGTATCATAAGGTCGTAACCAAAAAAGATCCACAACCGAAACAGAAATCCCTTGTGTTTTCAAAATATCAGCCACAGCAGTAGCAATCGGCAACATAAATCCCACAGAAAGAATCAGTAAATCTTTTCCTTCGGTCACTAACCTACTTTTTGCTTTTTTAACAACTTGCGGCGAATCAAAATTTAACTGATGTAAGTTGCCATTGTCTTTTGGAAAACGAATGGCAATCGGATGTTCCGTATAATCCTTCATAAAATGTAGGCTATCGATGATGTCTTGTGCGGAACTTGGAACAATGATGTCCATATTGGGAAGCCCAGCTAAATACCCAAGATCGGATAGGCCTTGGTGAGTTTCCCCATCCGGGCCAACAATTCCAGCGCGATCAATTACAAACCGAACTGGCAAATTCATAAGGGATACATCTTCCACAAGTTGGTCCATTGCCCGGGTGAGGAATGTGGAATAAATACACATATAAGGAATGGCACCGCCACTTGTCATGGCACCGGCAAAGGCAACCGAATGTTGTTCTGCAATTCCCACATCAAAGGTATGTGCCGGATAAACCTCTTGGTATTCACGAAGCCCAGAACCTTCAATCATTGCAGGGGTAATGACCGCAATCCGTTTGTCTTTGTCTGTTAAATCGGTAAGTGTTTTTCCAACAATTTTAGAAAGGCTGATTTTATTGGAATCTGATGATGCCATTTTCCCCGACTCTTTGTTGAACGGCGTGACACCATGGTATTTGATAGGATCGGCTTCTGCTGGTTTATAACCTTTTCCTTTTTGCGTTAACACATGCAATAGGATGGGGCCTTGGATCTTTGAAAGATTTTGTAACATCTGAACCACTCGGTTCACGTCATGTCCATCAATGGGTCCAAAGTAGGTAAAACCTAAATCCTCAAATAGGCCACCGGGACGCATCATAAAATGTTTAAATGAAGTTTCCATATTATGAGCAAGCGCCTGTAATGCGGGCCCAATCAAAGGAATCCATTTTAAAAAACTATAAAATGCCGTTTTACCCCGGTTATATACCTGTGAAGAAATAATTCGATTGAGATAATTCGAAATAGAACCTACGTTTTTGGAAATGGACATGTAGTTGTCATTCAAAATGACTAACATATTGGGTTTGATATGGCCACCGTGGTTCATGGCTTCGAGTGCCATTCCTGTGGCAATCGATGCGTCTCCAATCACTGCCGCAACTTTGTAATCTTTACCTAGTAGGTCTCGAGCACAAGCCTCACCAAGTGCTTGCGAAATGGAAGTTCCCGCATGGCCCGTGTTGTACAAATCGTATTCGGATTCTTCCCTTTTGGGAAAACCGGAAAGTCCTTGCCACTTACGAACAGTGGGCAGCTCTTTTTTTCGACCTGTCAGAATTTTATGAGGATACGTTTGGTGGCCAACGTCCCAGATGATTTTGTCAGTAGGGGTTTGGAACACATAATGCAATGCGACTGTGAGTTCCACAACGCCGAGGTTACTAGCGAAGTGCCCTCCTACGTCAGAGAGGGTGTCGATGATGTATTCCCGAAGGTCATGGCAAACCTTCGGGAGATCCTCTTCGTTTATCTTTCTAAGATCTTCCGGAAATTGGATTTTGTCGAGATAGGGATATGATGGCATGTAAACTTCATGTTGCCGCCTTTTGGAGAGGCCGCTTCATTTTCTCCATATCTTCTGGGTTTGTGATTCCAAGCAATTCGTAAATCCGAACAGGTTGGGTTTTTCCTTTTACTCGCACTAAATCCAGCTCCCGAGCGACCACTCGGTCTTTCACTTTTTCGTAAGTGTATTCAGAAATGATCACATTTGTGGTGTACATTTTATTGGACCCTTCTAGTCGGGATCCTAAGTTGATTGTATCACCCATACAGGTATATTCCATCCTGTGGGATGATCCCATGTTCCCAACAACGGCTGGGCCGGAGTTAAGACCGCAACCAATATCGATCACTGGAACATTTCGTTCTGCCCATTTTTGTTGGAGGACTTTTAAATAATCTAACTGAACGAGAGCCGCCACACAAGCATAGTAAGCGTGGTCTTCCAAAGGAACAGGTGCTCCCCAAAAAGCCATAATCGCATCACCCATATACTTATCAATGGTTCCCTTGTATTCAATGATGATGTCCGTCATAGCTGACAAATATTCGTTCAGTAATTTCACCAAATCTTCTGGTCCCAACTGTTCGGAGATGGTTGTAAACCCGCGAACGTCAGAGAAAAAAATTGTAATTTCTCGTTTAGATCCACCAAGTGCTAAGTTGTCAGGGTGTTTAAGGAGTTCATCCACAACATCTTTGGAAACAAATTTCGAGAATGTTTGGCGAATGTATTTAACGTTTTCTTCTTCTGTTAAGATTCTAAATCCAATGATTGCAACGAACACCACAATTTGTTCGATGGTTACCGATGGAAGAACGGTGATGAGGTTGAAGGTTTGGAAAATATACAACGTAGCAACTACATAAAGTAAAAGCTGAGTTAACATAATCGCAAAACCGATATGTGTTTTTACCCTTGGTTGCAAGAAACCAATCATAACCCCAAGTGCCACATAAATCAGAAAAATTCCCCAGTTGGGAACTGTGGCCAAAAAGTCTTGGTTTAGAATGGTATTGATTGCATGAGCGTGGTGTTCGATTCCAGACATATCACCAAACGGAGATAAGTGGGAGTCTTTCGAAGCCCCACGACCTGTTGCATAATACATCGCGACAAGAAAAATTTTATTACTGATTTGGTTGGCTTCGAGAAGTTCCGCATCCCAATCGTTTGTGACTTCGAAAATTTCATTTTGTTTAAAGGAATAACGTCCACCCACAAAATTGATTTCCATTTGTCCTTCCCAATCAATAGGAATGACCACTTCTCTTTTTTCGTTCGGGACTTGCATCACATCCCTTTCTTCAAACTTACGTTCTTTGATATTGAACTCTCGGATGATTTTTTTGGGGATATTGGACAATTTGATATAATGTCCCATATTGACTTCCACATCTCTTTGTACGTCGATACCGTAGTATTTACAAACAATGAGTAGGTCGATGGAAGGGAAATATTCTGTTTCTCTGTCTCTTCCTGAATTATAAACCTTTACCACAAGAGGCATCTTGCGATTCAAACCAGATTCGTCTTTTTTTACGTTCGCAAAACCAAGACCAGCTGACAACTCACTAATGGGTTCAATGGGAGGTTGTGGAAATTTAACCCAAGAAATCCCGGCATCGTTTTCATCGATTACATTTTTTAATTGAAACTTTCGAAGGATATCAATTCGTTTTTCCAAATTGAGAACCGCTTCTTTTGATTCCGCACTGACTTCCATAGGGTAGTCAAAGAGGACATTCCGGTTCTTTTGAAGAGCGGCTGCCATCTCTTCTGTTTGACCGGGTTTATAATCTACGAAGAAAATATCGAACATGAGAATATTGTTCGAATCTTTAAATGTTTCAATGATGTCAGCGTAATAACTCCAAGGAAGTGGCCAAGTTCCTTGTAACTTTTCTAGTGATTCGGTTGTGATACCGATGATATTAATATCCTTACGGGCCTTAGCTGGTGGTTGGAACTGGATGTATTCGATACGACCTGTATCACCTTCACTTTCAGTTTTGGTATTGGAGCCGCGTAAAAATTGGAACCTAGTGGAAACAGAATTTTCTTCCAAGTCCTTGAGTGGTTGGAATGTGTTTACCAAAGTATACATGAAAATGGCGATCACATAGGACAACCAAATAGCACCTGACTTCTGTTTGTCTTTAGAAACCTTTTCGATGGTTTTGTATACAAAATAGGAAGAAGTAAGAAGGGTGAGTAAACCGCCAATGAGGAAGGAAAATTCGTATTCCCACCCTGTCATGACGACAGAAATGATCACACCAAGTGATCCTAGTGCGGCAACGGTAACACTGAGATAGTCCAAAATCGAAAGCGATTTTGATTCTTTGTCGGACATAGAGCCTCTTTATTCGTTTGGGAATTTCCGACCATTTTCCCGGAATTTTTAAAGAGACTCAAATGTTTTTGGTGGATATTGGAAAAAAATTTAGGAAATGGCTGCCCTGATCTTCGAAATGTATTCTGCCAATGCAGAAACAGTTTTGGAACGATCGGCACCGTTTTCTTCAATGATCCTTTGGATCGCAGAACCAATGATGATCCCGTCCGCATACTGTGAAATTTGGTTGGATTGTTCTGGAGTGGAAATTCCAAATCCTGCACAAATTGGCAATTGGATGATATCTTTCAAAAACTTAATTCTTTCTTTTAAATCGACCGAAAACTCCCTTCTTTCTCCCGTCACTCCAAAAGAAGTTACGTAGTAAATGAAACCAGAAGAAGTTTTAGAAAGGGCTTGGATCCTCTTTTTTTCCGATGCAGGAGTCACCAAGTGAATGAGATCCATATCCCGAACTTTTAATTCCCGAAACAAAATTTCGCTCTCTTCCGTATCAAAAGGTAAGTCAGGAATCACAAGTCCGACAATTCCTGATTCCTTGGCACGGTCCAAAAACTTCGAAATCCCACAATGGTAGATGGGATTGAAGTAAGTGAGATATACAAGAGGAGTCTCAGGTTTGTGGTCATGGATGGCTTTTGTGACTCGAAAGATTTCTTCGAAAGAAAAACGATTTTTTAAAGAACGAGCCACCGCCCTTTGGATGACGGGGCCATCTGCAACGGGATCGGAAAAAGGGATCCCCAGTTCCAAAATATCAGCACCGTTGTCTAAAATGGTTTTTCCAAATTCGATAGAGTCGTTATAGTTTGGATCACCCAAGGTAAAATAAGGAATAAAAGCTGATTTAAAACGATTACTCTCAAACAAAGTTTTTATTTTACTCATTTACTTTCTTTCACCCAATAATCGCAAAACTTCCGTTACATCCTTGTCACCCCGACCCGAAAGACAAATGATTAGATCCTTTTTCTTTCCTAGATCCTTTGCCACGTCCCGTGCCACATGAAATGCATGAGCAGTCTCAAGCGCAGGAATGATTCCTTCCACCCGAGTGACCTCCAAAAAGGAATCTAATGCTTGTTCATCTGTTACCATTCGGTAATCCACTCTTCCTGTTTGGGACAAATGTGCATGTTCTGGTCCAACACCTGGGTAATCTAACCCTGCAGAAACAGAATGCGCTGGTACAATTTGACCAAACTCATCTTGGATGATTAAGGTTTTTGTACCATGTAAAAATCCAGTTTTCCCATAGGTGAGAGTTGCTGAATGTTCTCCTGGTTTTGGACCAAGTCCACCAGCTTCTGCACCATAGATGGCCACATGTTTGTCTTTTAAAAAGGCATGGAACATTCCAATAGAATTCGATCCACCGCCGACGCATGCCACGATGGCATTCGGTAGTTTATGATTTCGTTTTTTAAACTCTGCTCTTGCCTCTGTTCCAATAAAGGATTGGAAGTCACGAACGATCGTTGGGAAAGGATGAGGTCCAATTGCAGATCCCACAATGTAATGAGTTGTGGATACATTGAGTGCCCAGTCTCTCATGGCTTCACTCGTGGCTTCTTTCAGAGTCGCTTCTCCTGCTGTGACCGGAAGAATTTTTGCACCTAACATCTCAATTTTTTTAGCATTGAGATTTTGTCTTTCTACATCGACGGCACCCATGTACACCACAGTTTCCATTCCGAACATAGCACCGACAGTTGCCGTCGCAAGGCCGTGTTGGCCTGCACCTGTTTCTGCAATGATCCGTTTTTTCCCCATAAAACGAGCGATAAGCGCCTGTCCGATGGCATTATTAATTTTATGAGCGCCAGTATGATTTAAATCTTCGCGTTTGAGCCAGATACGAGCACCTCCCCATTGTTTGGTGAGACGTTCGGCATAAGTCAGAGGACTAGGTCTTCCGACATAGTTCTTTAAATAGTATTCTAGTTCCTTTTTGAACTTTTTACTTTTCTTTAACTTTTGATAGGTGGATTCAAGCTCTTCTAATGCTTCCGTTAGTATCTCCGGAGAGTAACGGCCACCGAATTCACCAAAATATCCAGGAAGGTTTTTGCCCATATATCCCAAGATACGGGAATGGGGGAATATGAAAACTGCTTCTTTTGCGGGGGGTGGGGGTTTTTGGGTATACTCTCCCCGCCCTGATCGAACTGGGTGGGGTTATCCACCCGCCACCCAATGGCTACCTTCTATCACATTACCCGAATTCAGACCATCCCTTCCTCTGATTCTAAAGAAAAAATCAAAAGAAGTTCATGTTTCCACTTGCTCTACTGCTTTTTCAATGCTCTCGTAAAGATTTCGGATTTGGTTTTGCAGCCTTCCAACTAGGTCTTCATTCGTTGTGAAGCTGATGGTTTCTTCGGCCATTGATTTTCTGTCGAGGATCGTGATTTCCCCTTTTTCCAAAAATCCTTTTCCAAGAGTGAGCCTAATGGGGAATCCAATGAGTTCGGAATCTTTAAATTTAAAACCTGGGCCCAGATCTCGGTCATCCCAAAGAACTTCAATTCCAGCCGCAACAAGAGCTTTGTAGATGGATTCAATTTTTGCAATGTCGTCTGGATTTTTAGCAATACTCACCAAACAAACAGTAAATGGTGCGATGGATACAGGCCAAAAAATTCCTTTATCGTCATTACATTGTTCGATGACAGTAGCCATACATCGGTTCACACCAATTCCATAACAACCCATAGTGGTTGTGGTGGCTTTCCCTTTATCATTGAGAACTGTTATGTCAAATGCTTTGGAATACTTTTGGCCTAATTTAAAAATATGACCCACTTCAATTCCTTTTTCTGCGGTTAGTCCAGTTCCACAATTCGGGCAAGGATCCCCAACTTTGGATTGCGACACATCGATTTTAGTCACTTCTTCTTCTTTGAAAAAGTTAATCAGCCTAACCCCTGCTATATGATGGCCCACTTCATTGGCACCAGTAATGTATCCAAAACTCCAATCAACTAACGAATCGACGAAAACTTTAAGTGTTTCTGATTTTGGAAACCCAGGGCCAATAAACCCAGGAACAAGACCAAGTTTCTCCATTTCCGCAGGACCCATAGGTCTTAGTTCATTACAAGCCAAATGGTTTTTTAATTTGTTTTCATTGAGTTCGCGGTCTCCTTCTAAAAACACTAAAATATATTGCCCATCTGCAAAGAGAGCCACTGCTTTTAATAAATTTTCTTCTTTGGTATTCAGAAACTCTGCCACTTCGGCAATTGACTTTTTAGAAGGTGTATGGATCTTATCACTTCCAACGAACGCTTGTTTCACTGCCTTTGGATTATGAAGCACAGGAGTTTTTTCAATATTTCCAGAATATTGGCAAGAAGGACAAATCGTAAGTGTCTCTTCTCCAATCGGCGATACTACCATAAATTCTTCAGAAGCAGAACCACCCATATTTCCTGAATCCGCTTGCACAGGGATTGTAGAAAGACCCATTCCTGCAAAAATTCTGCGGTAAGTTTTTCGCATAGTTTGGTAAGTCTGGTCTAATGACTCATCATCCAAATGAAAAGAATAGGCATCCTTCATTGTAAATTCACGAGAACGAATCACCCCAAATCTCGGACGAATTTCATCGCGAAACTTTGTATGAATTTGATACACATTGATAGGAAGATCTTTGTAAGAACGAACCATTGGTTTCACGAGCACACAGAAAGATTCTTCATGCGTGGGGCCAAGGCAACTTTCATTGTCATGTCGATCTTTCAAACGAAACATCTCTTTCCCCATTTTATCCCAACGACCAGACTCTTTCCAAATTTCACTTGGTGTTAAAATCGGAAGTTGGAATTCCAAGGCACCAGCTCTGTCCATTTCCGAACGAACAATGGCTTCAATTTTTTTTAAAATTCTAAGTCCAAGAGGCAGATATGAATAAAGTCCTGCGGCGGATTTACGAATGAGGCCCGCCCTTGTCATTAGTTTATGGGAAGCAACCACCGCATCTTGCGGATCTTCTTTTGCCGTAGGAATCAAATAGGAACTAGCTTTCATCGATCTTTTCTCTTTTATTTATCTACAATTCAAATTATCAAAATTAAAAAATACGCATTACGTCATTGAATGAAACATAAAGCCCAAGCCCAATGAGAAAGAAAAACCCCAATCGAAATATTGCTTCGATTGCTTTTCTTGGCAATGGTCTACCAGTAATGGCTTCATAAGCATAGAGTACAATATGTCCGCCGTCCGCCATAGGAATGGGAAGTAAATTCATTACCATAAGGGCGAGTGAAATTTTTGCGACAAAGTCAAGGTAAGTCACCCAACCATATTCTAAACTAATTCCTGCAATTTGTACAATCCCAATCGGTCCAGAAAGATTTTCTTTTGGCGAAAGTAAGCCAGAGAACAACATTCCTATTCCTTTTAAGGTAGTGGATACGTTTTCATAAACTTTATTGGATGCACCAACTAATGATGAGTATACGGTTGATTCTTTCTGCAACTTTTCTGCTTCAAACTTCATAGAAGCGCGAAAACCAAGAAGCCCAATGGGTTTTAAATTGGCATCTGCAGAATATTTCATATTCCCAATCCAAATATCTTTCCTGCCAGAGTTGTTTTTTAAATATTCAGAAAGAGAATCTGCCTTATCAAAAATTTTGTCTTGGATTTTAATATTCGAAAGTCGATTCTCAATTTCTGCATCGTAGCTATCCAAACGGAAATAGGGAATCCCAAGTTCAGGAAACTTTGGATGTCTAATGTCCCAAAACTCAAATACATTTGCACCTAACACAGGAATTTGGATTGTGACAGTTTCAGTCGCCCAAGGAGTGAGGAGCGGATAGGTTTTTCTTTCTACCAAAACAGGAATGGTTTTTCCCTGGTGTTTTCCTAGTTCTGTTTGTAACTCAGGGACAGTATGAACATCCACACCTGCCACTTGCAAAATCATATCCCCATCTTTTAGGAAAGATAGAGCACGCCTACGAAGGGATTTTTCTCTTTCTTGGATTTCTCTCTGTTTTAAAAGTTCTTCCGGGATTTCATCTTTTCGTTCTTCAATTTTTTCCTGAAAGTAAACTGAAGATTTATCTTCACGATCGAGTAAATTCGCTATAAAATGGCTGATCTGTTCCCCGTAGGTAAAAGTGGCAACGACCCTTCTTTCTCCAAATGGCATCACCCCAATGGCTGGATGTCCGCCCGCGGAATATAAATTTGGTACAATTTGTACGGTTTTAATTTCTTCTTCTCGTTTATAAGAAACTTCGATTGGATCACCCGTAGTCAAACTCACATTGGTAAATATATCTTCAAAACTTTCAGTTTTTTTCCCGTTGATGGAAACAATTTGGTCCCCAGTGCGAAGCCCAGCTGTATAAGCTGGACTCGAAACCTTGCTTGCATCTTCAATAAAAATTCGATTGGAAGAAGGGCTATCGCCTGAAAGTTCCAATACAAATAACAAAACAAAGCCTAACACTAGATTAGCGAATGGCCCACCGAGAACAGGAATCATCCGGCGAAGTGGTGGTGTGGAAAGTAAATCCCCTTGTCGTGGTTTTTTACTTTTAGAATAATCATCCCCACGAAAAAGAACATAACCGCCAATGGGAATGGCTGTGATTTGGTAAATGGTTTTTCCAATTCTTTTTTTCCAAATCCCTTTTCCATAACCTAACGAAAAAATTCGAGCTTCTACTCCAACCAACTTTCCACATAAGAGGTGTCCTAATTCATGGATAAAAATAGAAACAGCTAACATGAATACGGCGCCAAATATCATTACGATCATATAGTCACTCCCCCTTTCACAAATTCTTTTTGAATATAATTACGAGATTCCCGATCTTTTTCTAAATATCCTTCCAAATCATCAGGGAAGGAATTGGAAATTTTATTTAAGGCCGATTCGATTAACTTTGGAATGGCGGTAAAAGAAATTTTTTCATCTAAAAATAATGCAACAGCTTCTTCATTCGCGGCATTAAAAACACAAGGAGCCGTACCCCCTGCCCTACCCGCTTGGAATGCTAAAGTAAGTCCAGGATAACGACTGAAATCAGGAGGAAAAAATTCCAAGGTTTTCCAAGTTCCAGGTTTTCTTTCAATTAACATCTCTGGTGTTGGTGTTGGATAAAACAAGGAATGGGCAATGGGATAAATCATATCGGGATGGCTCGTGTATTGCAAACAAGCACCATCCATGGTTTCAATGATCCCGTGAGTGAGTGATTGCGGGTGGATCACCACTTCAATTTCGTCATAGGAAAATCCAAATAGATAATGAGCTTCGATGACTTCGAGACCCTTGTTGATCAGTCCTGCAGAATCCACAGTGATTTTTGGCCCCATTGACCAGGTGGGATGATTTAATGCCTGTTTTACGGATACATGTTCCAATTCTTCGATAGGAAGAGTGCGAAAACTTCCTCCCGATGCCGTAAGTGTGATGGCACGAATATTGGATCTTTTTTCTCTTTCAATAAGTTGGAAGAGTGCATTGTGTTCGGAATCCACCGGAACCATCAAGGTATTGTGTTTTGCCACCAAACGATTGATGAGTGGCCCAAAAGTAACTAGTGTTTCTTTATTGGCGATGGCAATTTTTTTTCCGGCTTCAATGGCGGCAATGGTAGGTCTTACCCCGCGTGCACCCACAACAGCGGTGACAACGACTGAAACAGAAGGAAGACGAACCAAATCAGATAAAGAATCTTCCCCGTAAAGAATGGTCGTGGATTTATATTTGGATCCGAGGCTACCTTCTAACTTTGAATCGGTGATAGAAATCACTTCTGGAGAAAATTCATCCATCAGTGATTTCGCCAGATCTAAATTGGAATGAACCGAAAAACTACGTAAAGAAAAGGAATCTCTGAATTGGCGGAGTACCTTCACTGTCGAAGAGCCAACAGAACCAGAAATTCCTAATACGGATACTCCAACCATCTAACTCTTAGACCGGTCCAGATCTGAGAATCAGACCGCGTAACCTAGAATTCCCTTAAATAGGAAATAATAATAAATCACAGGAACGGTAAACAAAAGGGCATCGGCCAAATCTAAAACCCCACCGTGACCGGGAATCAAACTTCCGGAATCTTTGATTTTGGCATCTCGTTTCATTGCAGACTCAGCCAAATCACCCATCACCGAAATGATAGAAACCACAAAAGCTACGATAACGGATTCAATGACTCCAATCGGTAACTTCACACCACTAAAATGTTCCCAAGTAAAATTGAGAATTTGGACACCGAGTACAGCAGTGATATTTCCTGTGACATAGCCTTCCCAAGTTTTTTTAGGAGAGATTTTGAGACCGGCAGGATGTTTTCCAAACCAGCGACCACCAAAATAAGCACCAGCATCACTCATAAAAGTAATCACAGACACTAAAAATATATAATAAGCACCAAAAGGGAAAGCGAGTAGGAGTAAAAAATGCCCGATAGGAATCGCTAAATAGATTGGCCCAAGAATGGTAGCACTTGCCGAAAACAATGCTCCATCTAACGGGCGTTTTAGAATTTGTAAAATCCAGACAGTGAGAGATAGAGCTATGAGTAAAAACGGAATCGGATGGAATCCTTCTCGGAGGATCTTTGACAATTCTAAAACAAAAGCAGGAGGAGTGACTTCAAATTGAAGGCCTAAAAATTGAATGTAGTATACAGTAAAAATCAAAAGCGAAAAGATAAGGCCTGTTCCAAAAAAAGGTTTGGAATCTTCTCTTCTGCAAAATGCATACAATTCTTTTAAACCCAAGTAGATGGTAATACAACCAAAGGCATAAAATTCCAAATAGTAAAAGGAACTATGGAAAATCATAAACACATATACGAAAGTGAGTACGATTGCAGATAGAATACGGAGTGTTGTCTCACTCATAACAAACCACCAAATTTACGTTTTCGGGAATCAAAAAAAAGAAGGGCTTCCTCCAAAGAGGTTCTTCCAAAGTCCGGCCAAAGGGTATTTGTGAAATACATTTCAGCATAAGCACTCTGCCACAAAAGAAAATTGGATATCCTTTGTTCTCCCGCAGTTCTGATCAATAAATCTACCGGCGGCAAAGGGAATGTATACAAATATTTTTCAAATTCTTTGGGACTAATGGGTTTGTCCAAAGCCTCTTTTTTGGACTTACGCACAGCCATGATCCTTGAAAAATTACTGAGGATTTCTTCATGGCCACCATAGTTCAAACAAAAGTTGGCAGTCAGTTTTTTGTTCTTTTTAGTGACCGCCATCGCATGGTCAATTTTACTTAAAACAGTTTTAGAAAGTTTGTTTCTTGCTCCACTGTGATGGATGCGAATTCCTTTTTCGTGGATGGAATCGAGTCTAGTTTCAATAAACTCAACTAACAAACCGAAGATGGCTTGGATTTCTGTTATGGGACGTTTCCAGTTTTCTGTAGAAAAGGCATAAAGGGAAACTGCGGGGATTTTGTATTCCAAGGCCACATCCAAAAGGCGATCAATTGCGTTCGCCCCTTCTCTATGGCCCTCGGTTCTTTTTTTCCCTTGGCTTTCGGCCCACCTTCCGTTTCCGTCCATGATGACAGCAATGTGGGCAGGGATTGAATTCAACTTCATAGGAAATTAAAGAGTGGTGATCTCTTTTTCTTTTTCCTTTTCTAAATCTCCCAATTTAGCAATATAAGAATCCGTAATTTTTTGGATTTTATCTTGGTGGCCTTTGAGTTCATCTTGGGACATTTCTGCCTGGTGTTTTTTTAATTCATCATTGGCATCACGGCGAATATTACGAATGGCAACTTTTTTTTCTTCGGCCTTTTGTTTGACCACTTTAGCAAGTTCTTTTCGTCTTTCCCCTGTTAGCTCAGGAATATTAATACGAATGCTTGTTCCATCATTGTTAGGTGTGAGTCCAAGACTTGCAGCAAAAATTGCTTTTTCAATGTCTTTCAACATTCCTTTTTCAAAAGGAGTGATGAGAATCATACGAGGTTCTGGACAAGCAATTTTACCTAACTGATTTAAAGGAGTGAGTGATCCATAATAGTCAACTCTTACATCTTCTACCATCATAGGACTAGCTTTTCCGGTACGAATCGTACCGAAGTCTTTTTTCAAAGCTTCAACCGTTTTGTCCATTTTGGACTGCATGGATTTTATAATTTCATCTACCATCTAAAATCACTTCCTCTGAATTGGAGATTAGTGTACCAATTGGCTCTCCATCGATTAATTTTCTTAAATTTCCTGCTTTAAAAATATCAAACACAATGATGGGCATATTATTGTCCATACAGAGACTGAGTGCAGTTGAATCCATTACCTTTAATCGGTGTTTGATGGACTCCATAAAAGAAACTTCTAAGTAACGTTTTGCACTTGGATCTTTTTTTGGATCCGCAGTGTACACTCCGTCCACTTTTGTGGCTTTAAGGATGACTTCACATCCCACTTCCACCGCACGAAGAGAAGCAGTTGTATCCGTTGTAAAATACGGATTTCCAGTTCCACCGGCAAATATAATGACACGATTTTTTTCTAAATGGCGAACCGCACGTCTACGGATATAAGGTTCAGCAACAGATTTCATTTCGATGGCAGAAAGAACTCGGGTAAACATCCCTTGTTTTTCGCATGCATCTTGTAAGGCGAGTCCATTCATAATGGTGCCGAGCATTCCCATGTAGTCTGCCGTTGCTCGATCCATTCCGGACTTTGCTAAAGTTTCTCCACGGATCATATTTCCTCCGCCAACAACCACAGCAACTTCGAGACCTAAGTCATGAACTTCCTTAATTTGTCCGGCAAGTGAAA
Organism: Leptospira harrisiae; assembly: GCF_002811945.1. NCBI lineage: Bacteria > Pseudomonadati > Spirochaetota > Leptospiria > Leptospirales > Leptospiraceae > Leptospira > Leptospira harrisiae. The sequence goes on from NZ_NPDX01000004.1 coordinate 93,563, forward strand.
ATGTTTTATTGGTATCAATACCAAGTTCACCCTCACCGGCAAGAGCCTCGCCGGAGAGTTTGATAAGAATTCTTTTGAAACGAGGACTAGTTCCCACCTACTTGGAACCTCGAGAACCTACCAACAGTAATGTTCTCTCCAAACTTTGCAATGGCTTCTTGGAGAAGGTCATTGATGGTTTTGGAGTTGTCACGAATCGATTTTTGGTGGATGAGACAAATCTCTTCGAAGTATTTTTTCATTTTACCAGGAAGGATCTTTTCGATTTGGTCTGCTTTTTTCCCTTCTTTTTCAAGAAGTGCTTTTTGCACACTCATCTCATTGTCAATTTCTGACTGAGGAATGGATTCCTCGTTCACATACAGTGGGTTCATCGCAGTGATTTGCAAAGCGATCTCTTTTCCAAGAGCTTCAAACGCTTCATTATTTGCCACGAAGTCAGTTTCACAGTTAAGTTCTACTAGAACTCCTGTTTTTCCTGTTCCGTGAATGTAAGCGATAACCTTACCTTCACCAGTTTCGCGACCAGCACGTTTCGCTGCTTTTGCTAAACCTTTTTCTCTTAAGTATGTAACTGCTTTTTCAATATCGCCACCCTTTTCTTCGAGGGCTTTTTTGCAGTCCATCATCCCCGCGCCAGTACGTTCGCGGAGATCTTTAATTTGTTCGGAGCTAACTGCCATTACTCTTTACCTTCTGTAGCTGGTTTTACTTCTGCTGGAGCCTCAGTTGTCGCTGTAGCTGCTGCTGCTTCAGCTGCTTTTTTAGCCGCTTCTGCATCCACAGGGATGTCTTTTGCAACTGGAGGAAGTTCATCGTCCATAATGAATTTTCCGGACTCATCATACTCACCTTGGTATTCAAGTGCAAGTTGTTCTGCGTCCATATCTTCAGCAAAATTAGTTTGGATGACTTCTCCACCTGTTCCTTCAAGTACAGCATTTGCCATAGTATCAAGGAAAAGAGAAATCGCACGGATCGCATCATCGTTACCTGGAATTGGGTAATCGATTGGTTCTGGATCACAGTTTGTATCAATCACTGCGAACACTTTCAAACCAAGTTTTTTAGCTTCTTTTACAGCAATTTCTTCTTTTTTAGGATCGATCACAAAAAGAATTTCAGGCACAACAGCCATATCTTTAATTCCACCAAGTGTTTGGCGGAGTTTTTCTAACTCACGTTTGAGTGAAAGTGCTTCTTTTTTAGTTCTAGCTTCTTGTTCGAAAGAGTTGTTCTCTTCCATTTGCTCTAGTCTTTTTAAACGAGCAATTGACTTCTTTACTGTGTTCCAGTTAGTCAAAAGTCCACCTAACCAACGGTTAGAAACATAGTACATACTGCACGCTTGTGCGGCTCTTTCAATAGCGCCACGAGCTTGTTTTTTAGTTCCTACAAATAGAACTTTCTTACCTTGACCGGTAAGTTTTTTCAAAGCATCGTAAGCTTCTTTTGTTTTTTGAACAGTCTTTTGAAGGTCGATGATGTGAATTCCGTTACGAGCCGTATAAACATAAGGACTCATTTTTGGATTCCAACGACGTGTTTGGTGACCGAAGTGTACGCCTGCTTCTAGCAGACTTTTCATGGAAATTACTGACATACTTACCCCTTTTTTAATGCGAGATATCCAGACGCTACAAGACCAATGATACTTGCAGGGGTTAGCTGGAACTCGACTTTAATTATGTAAAGCTCTAATGATACTGGTGAATCGAACAAAAACCGAGAGAGGTATGTTGTGCCAAGAAGTCGGTCAAGGACCACTCCAGCCACAGCTCCCGCCATCAGTCCCAAAAAAAGCACGAGAAGTAGGTTCCCGATTTGGGTTTTGTTCATCCAAAAGCACCTTTGTCAAGCTTCCCTGTCAGGATTTGGAATTTAGGCAGATTGTCAAGGGGAAAGGAATCCTGCGGTTCCAAAATGGATTTCCAATGCCTTTTCTTTCAAAAACGAAAGGGAAATTTAGGCAAAATCCTTTTTTTGGGGGGCGCCTCCGATCCAACCGAAAGGAGCAGAATCCAAGAAAAAATGGACCGGGCCTCATCCGGGGTGCGCTAACGCTCCCGTCCTTCGGACCTTCGCCCTCCTGGTCCCTGGCGCGGGAAGATGGAAGTGTTAATTTAGAATGGAATTAGTAGAATTAGAATTTCCTAATAAACCAATCTGCATTTCTCAATTTCCAAAGTTGAAGCTAAAGAAAATCAAACCTTTCTATTTGATATTTAACAATTGATACGTTTCAGGTTCCAAACTGACTAACCTTACCAACATTGTTGCCTTTTTGCTCTTTTCTAATTTTATCATATTCTTTAGATACTGATTCTCAAAAACCAAAACATTTCTATTTTTAACTTTTACTTTGGCGAAATAGTCTGTTCTATATTTTTGAGCAAAGGGCTCTAGAGTTTTTTGTTTTGAAACATATTTTCCTTGGAATTCAAATATTTTGTTTAAATCATTGGATGAAATTTTTTCGATATTTTTTCTTTCAATAATCCAAGGGACAGAATTTGCTTTATCAACCAGTCTTTCGATTGCAACATTGATTGCATTTTCAAGATCATTCTGACGCAAATAAATAACCATTTCTTTTATAATCTGCGAAGCAATGTCGTCCGGAACAACAAGCTCAATCCCTGTTCCAGTTGCAATTCGAAGTTTCCGATCATCTGTTGCAAGTAAAACAAAAATTCCGTTATTTAAATCCCCACCAATGTTATATTGGTCAAAGGCTGCTGAAGAAAAATCTTCGATTGTATGTGGCCCAGTGGAATGAATCACTAAAATCCTAATGTCAAGATTATAATTTTTCTTTATATTCTTCAGATATTCATTTTTTTCCTTAATAAAATCAGAATTTAATAAAGAAGTTTTATCCGAAAAAAAGATCGTGCCATCTGCCACTTTTTCCGTTTGGCAAAAAACAAAAACAATAACAAACAAAACATATACAATTAATTTAATTTTGCGATTCATATCAAGAAGATCACCAGAATCTAATTGGTCTTTTTTTCGATCACAGAACCGAGCAATAACGCAACTTTCGAATACTTGTATATCATTCCAATGGTTACAAGCGAAAGGGCAACAGAAATAATACACCCAAGCATTTGAAACTGATTTAAATTTACATTTCCCTTTATACTAAATAAATCAGGATCAAATTTCGAAACTATGAGATAAAACATTTTCTCAACTAACCAGAGAGGCCACCAAATATGAACAATCAATAAATTCAAGTTCATTTTTTTTGTTTCTACATTCTCTTGAATTAGTCGATCTGAATACGTAAACAAATCTATCATGATCAAATATGGTCTATAAAAACTTACGATTGGGATAAACCAAGAAAGTAAAATTTGAGAGTTCGTTCCGGTAAGCTCTGGAAATACTAACTTCAAGTTTAGATAAGCGTTGGTGAGCCAATAGATAAAAAACATACCACAAATAACATATCCAAGCAAATATACAAATGATAGTATTTGAATGGCATGATTGTAAGAAAATAAGATCGTTTCAGAGATCACACCAGATGAGTTAATCGCAAGGTAATATGAATATTTTTTATAATAAATACTGATAGAAGCTAAATCAATCAGGATCAGCATTGATATGATTACCATAATGATCGTTGCAGAAGTAATTTTAATATTTTTCATTTATATCCTTTCATACAAACTCATTAGTTTATTGCCAAACAGGCTCCTACAAAATGAACTCATAGATTCTCATTTTTAAAAAACGTTTTGAGAAATTCCCTTGTTAAATTTTTATATCGATTGATGAGCGAATCCCATTCTATTGAACTGATATTTCGGTTCAATAGAACTAAATTTTGAATTCTTTCGGAAAGCTCTTTATCGAGTAATTCGGAAAGAACATCTGGGATTATTTTTTGAACGGCATAGTCACCCGAAACAGAAGAATTTTCGAAAGATGCCTGGAAATGTTTTGTTAATTTAGACTTTTCAATCAACTGGCCTTCCGATTCCCATGAATTGGCATCTGCAATTCCCTGACCTTCTAACCAAATTGCGTTTCCATAAGTATAGGATGTGAAGGAGATCTGAATAAGTTTCCATTGAGCAAATTTCAATTTCACCATCCTTTCAATGAAATCTTCTTTTAAGTAAGATCGAATCAAAAAAGTAGTGAACCCATTTTCCTCGAATTCTTCATCTAAGATCATTTTTTTTGTAAAACTAATCTTCATTTTCTTAAACATCCAAGCGAACAAATGATATGGGCTGGAGCCGATTTAGTTTCCAGGTATAATCTAAAAAAGTCTATTTTAAGACAAATATCAACCTCAATGGTTCTTATCATTTTCTATTTTACACCTAACCAAGGCAATATAAAATCTACCATTGTTCATGAAATGTGCCGGCATAAAAGGAGCACAATGGGATACGTAATTTATATTTCTGTGGTTATGGTGATTGCACCACTCTGTTGTATTGTGGGAGAAATCTACTTACGTAACGAAGAAACAAAGGTTCTCGATCTTACCTGGAAATGGCTTATTTTCTGGGCCATAGGAATCCGACTCTCAAGTGCAGGGTTAAGCCAGGTATTAAATCCTTCCTTTACAGCCGGAATTCTGCAATTAAGTGAATCAGCACATATCATCGTCAGAGAGCTGGGATTTGCAAATTTACTTATGGGCGGACTCGCCATTGCTTCGTTAGTTTTTCCATCCTTACGAATTGCGGCAACGATGGGAGGTATTTATCTGGGGGCAGCAGGAATCCTCCATATTGTTAGAGGGATAGAACATGTCAATTTCAAGGAAGCAACGGCTTTGTTATCCGATATATGGGCATTCAGCATCGTTCTAGGTTTTTACTTGTATTATTTCATACTCTACCTTCGAGAAAAAACTTAAATAAGATTTCGTCGCATCGCCGGCCAATGATAATCATGGACATTGTGGTCGTGGAACAATGAAACACAATCAATTACCGACAAATGACAATGTGAACTACTTTGGAAAACAGTTCGTATATCTATGAATCAAAATAGTTTCCTTCCAATGTAGCCATGAATACGTTTCTAAAGATAACAAAAATCCTCAAAAATAGCGAAATAAAAATATAATATTTTTTTAGAACATTTGAACGTATAAATAGTCTAATCTACTTATATACTTTTTCTAATCGCTTAATTGTTATTTTTTTTACTGAAAGCTCTTGCCATATTTTTTTGAACTGATCCTATTGATACAATGAGACTGATCCTTGTATCCAACCGGTTACCAGTCCAATGGGATGGCACAGCTAATGTGGGTGGTCTTGCCACCGGCCTTTCCAGTTTTTTATCTCATTGGAAATCATTAGGGAATGAAGTGATTTGGGTGGGTTGGCCTGGCAAATCTATTCCTGAAAAGGAACAAACATCGTATTCAAAAAAAATGAAAGAAGAACATGGAACCATTCCTGTATTCTTGAAACAAAAGTTAGCTGATTCGTTTTACAATGGTTTTTGTAACAAAACGATTTGGCCATTATTTCATTACTTTACTGCTCATTGCGAATATTCGGATGTGACTTTCAAATCATACGAAGAGGCAAATGAAGAATTTGCAAAATCGGTAGCGGAAATATACAAACCTGGAGATTGGGTTTGGGTCCATGATTATCATTTATTTTTATTGCCGGAAATATTAAGAAATTTGTTTCCTGACATATTCTTATCCTTCTTTCTACATATCCCGTTTCCAACATTTGAGATCTTCCGATTGATGCCTGAAAGGTTTCGCACAAGAATTCTCACTGGTGTTTTAGGTGCCGACCTTATTGGGTTCCACACTCAAAGTTATACACAATATTTTCTTAGAACATTACTAAGGTGTTTGGGAATTGAAAATGAGAGAGGCATTATCTATCACAAAAATCACCTAACCAAAACAGGTGCCTATCCTATGGGCATTAATGTTGAGCAGTTTATTCAATATTCAATTTCGAAGGATTGCGATAATATAGCGGAAGAAATAAATAAAAACCATAAAAACTTAAAACAAATTCTTTCAGTCGATAGATTGGACTACACAAAAGGAGTATTACAAAGGCTAAGTGCTTTTGAACTTTTTTTAAATCAAAATCCGAATTGGATAAAAAAATGTAAATTCGTTTTGGTTTTAGTGCCTTCTAGGACTGACGTGTCATCTTATTTATCTATGAAAAAAGCCATAGACGAAAAAGTCGGAGCCATCAACGGTTCTTATGGCACTTTAGATTGGACGCCCATTCTTTATCAATACAAGGGATTCCCCTTCGAAGAACTAGTCCCTCTTTATAAGAATACACACGTTATGATAGTCACACCATTTCGCGATGGGATGAACCTTGTTGCAAAGGAATTTTTAGTTTCGCAAAGCTGCGGTATGTTGGTCCTAAGTGAGATGGCTGGTGCATCAGCAGAACTACCAGAAGCTATTTTGGTGAATCCTAATGACTTAAATGGCATGGCCGGTGCAATTCAGGAAGCAATTGAAATGGATGGAAATGAAATTCAATCCCGGAATCATGTAATGATCAACCGTTTAAAAGAAAACACTGTGAATGATTGGGCAAAAAGAATTTATTCTGATACAGAAGATCTTTATTTTAAAAATTTAGCTTTCCAAACTAAAACATTATCACCTAAATCAGAAATACTACTACCGCCAGATAATAAACCAATTTTCATAATCTTTGATTATGATGGAACGCTTGTTCCTTTCGAATCATTACCTCATTTGGCAATTCCTAAAAAGGAATTACTCAATTCATTATCCACATTATTAGAATTTCAGAATGTATCTATTGCAATTATAAGCGGAAGAAACAGAACTTTCCTTGAAGAAACTTTTCAAAATCTCCCTCTACACTTGGTAGCTGAACATGGTGCTTGGCATAGAGCACCATACGGAGAGAAGTGGACTTCGTTACATTCTTCAAATTTAGAATGGAAAGGCCAAATCAAAAATCATCTAAATGAGTTTACGAAAAGAGTTCCAGGATCGTTTACCGAGGAAAAAGAATTCTCCTTAGTTTGGCATTTCAGAAATGCAGATCCGGATATAGGGTTAAATGCGGCAAGAGAAATGTTAGATGAATTATCTCAAATATCATCTAACAGTGGTTTCTTTGTACAAAGAGGCAACAAAATTATTGAAGTTAGAGATTATGGTACGGGGAAAGGTAAAGCTGCCATTAAAATTGTTCCCAAAGCAGATTTAAACGTCTATGTATTTGGAGACGATACGACAGATGAAGATATGTTCCGTGAATTACCAGATTCAGTGATTTCCGTAAAAATTGGAAAATCAGAAACTGTCGCAAAATACAGGTTCAATGCACCGGAAGAAGTGCAGCAGTGGATTCATAATTTAATTTTCCATTTAAAAAAGGAAACCAAATGAAAAAACATAAATATGATTCAGGTATAATAGGAAACGGAAGTTACATAGCACACATCAATCGTTATGCAGATATTGTTTGGTTGTGTTGGCCAAACTTTGACAGTTCCCCGATTTTCGGTTCACTAATAGACGAAAGATGCGGTTCGTTTTCAATAGTTCCGAATTCAAAAGTAATTAAAACATCGCAAAGCTATTTAGAAAATACAAACATTCTTCGCACAGAAATTCACACGGAAACGGGATCTTTTGCAGTTGTTGATTTTGCACCACGATATTATAAAAATGGAGAATTAAAATACAAACGTTCTTTGTACAGAAAAATTATCCCTTTGGATGGAGATATAAAAATCAAAATCGAAATTGTGCCAACCTATAATTATGGGAGTAGTATAATAGAGAAAAAAGTTTTTTCGGACCACCTACTCCTCGAAGACCCAGATTTTAAAATCCATATTCTCGCAAATGTTTCATTAAATCAAATTTCTATTGGAAATTCCTTCCACCTTAATCAGAATATTTATATCGGTTTATTTGAATCTCGACCCGAAGAACTGCCTATCGAAGATTTTATTGAATCAGAATTTACAAAGACTAAAATCTATTGGCAAAACTGGGTTAAACATTGCACTATTCCAAATTTCGCACAAAGCCAACAAATTCGGTCAGCCTTATGTTTAAAACTACATCAATTTCAAGATACAGGTGCAATCATTGCTGCTTCAACAACTAGTTTACCTGAAGCTCCCAATTCGGGCAGAAATTGGGATTACCGCTATTCTTGGTTACGTGACGGTTTTTATACATTGTATGCTTTAACTAATTTGGGGCAATTCGAAGAACTCGAAATGTATTCCCAATTCATAAGTAACCTAACACCTGGTAGAGACGGAAGATTCCAACCATTATATAGTATTTTTGGTGAATCAATTTTAGAAGAAAAAATCTTAAACTTAGATGGTTATCTGGGGAACCAACCAGTTCGCATAGGTAACTCGGCATATACTCATAAACAAAATGATGCTTATGGTCAAATTTTACTTTCATTATTGCCTTTATATTTAGATGAACGTATTCCCGAAAAGAACAGATTTCATAATTTGAATTTAATAAGAAATATATTAGACAAAATTGAGCTTACGATGTCCGAACCAGATGCAGGCCTTTGGGAATTCAGAAATTTTTCACAAAAACATTGTTATACTTTTTTGTTCCACTGGGTTGGCGCAAAAGCTGTAAAAGTAATAGCTACAGTATTAGGGGAAAAAGAACTTCTGCGAAAGTCTGAATCGCTAATGAACGATGCAGAAAAAAATATAGAAGCCTGTTTTGATATTGAATTGGGTTGCTATACTCAAGCCCAGGGGAGAAAGGATTTAGATGCAAGTTTGTTACAATTAATTACATTAGGATACTTAGATCCAAAATCTGAAAAGGCCAAGAATCATCTCAATGCAATAGAAAAAACGCTAAAAACGGATGATGGTTTTTTATACCGATATTTACATAACGATGATTTCGGGAAACCTGAAACAACTTTTTTAGTATGTACTTTTTGGTATGTAGAAGCATTAGCATGTATGGATCGTTTAGATGAAGCAATTAAATTATTTAATGAAGTAACGAATCATGCAAATCATGTCGGTTTATATAGTGAAGATATCGAGTCGAATTCAGGAAATCAATGGGGAAACTTTCCACAAACTTATAGCCATGTAGGATTAGTTAACGCAGCTCATAAAATCTCTGAGAAAAAAACAAAGAGTTTATTTTGGTAACTTAATATATAGGTTAATATAATACAAAAAATTACAAATTCCAATTTTTTACATTATATTCGATATTCTTAAAAATAAACACAAAAAGACCAAAACCTGGAGCTATCTTTTTGTAAACCCTGTGTTATTTGCCCAATAGACGAACTTTCTGCTTAACCCATGCTACTAGACACAAAGAAAATACAAACCAATACGATAACATTAAAAAAGTATGTCGATTTGGTTTAGAATATATATAAAACTCAAATTCTAATTAATTTCCGGCAACTAACTTCTCGAAGGTAGAATTTAATCGCTCACAAATTGATTTTATATTTGCAAAATTTCAAGATAAAGTTAACAAATGAAAAGTGATTACTTTACAAAGAAAAAACGTCATTTTACTAGCTTTAGCACTTGTTTTACCTTTGGTTCAACTTCTGGTACAGGTAGATAGTTTTTACTTATCAGATCCTCTTGTCAAAATGATCCAAGTCATTTCGCTTTGGAAACAACAATGGCAAACAGAGAGTATTATTTATCCCTCTTATGATTTCGATCCCCTATTCTTATTAAGTCCATTTAACGAAGGTTTTATATTCCAAAACCAAGAAAGATTAATTGGGAACTATCCAATTGCATTCACTTTTTTCTACTCACTGTTAGCCTTTGTTCCGTTCAAATTTCTTCCCTTCCTAAACTTCTTATTTTTATTAGGTTTCTTGAAACTTCTAAATGACAACTCTATCAAACTTCCAGTTTTATTATTGATTACATTCGGAACGGTTGTATTTCCATTACTCATTGATTTTTCGGAAAATGCGATTTTCCTACTACTTTCCGGATATGGATATATTTTCTTACTAAAGGCCTTCGAAAATCAAAACACAAAAGATTGGCTTTTAGGTAACTTCTTTCTTGGCCTAGCCATTTGGTTTCGGCTTGAAGGTGTTTTATTTTTTATATCGATTCAAGTTACTATATTCATCATAGATTTTTTCATCAAAAAAAAATCACTAGTCGAAACTCTTAACCCAATTCGTTACATTATTTTCTTAATAATTTTGGCCTCATTCCTTCTATGGAACCAATATAGTTATTCACATCCAATGGGTACTCGTTACTTGGCAACGATTGCTTATAATTCTAGATCCATTTGGGACCAAATCATGATTTTTCTTTCGATGTCATTTACATTTCCAAGATCCGATGGTTGGTCTCTAGGTTTTTTTCTGCAAAGTCCAATCCTTTTGTTTGCTTTGGTCCAACTGAGCAAAGAACAGTTATCAAAGAACCAAACTCTATTTTATCATTTCTGCATATCGATGATATTCTTGTTAATTGTAGGAATCACTTCTCCAAATGATGGAATTACCTTGACTGGTAGATATCTTTTACTACTGGTATATCCGTTATCTTTTATATTAAACGAACAGATAGAGAAAATACAAAAGAAAAAAACAGTCTTCTCTATTCTTACTATTTGGACCTCCGTATGCGCCATCATAGTATCGAGCATTTTCTTTTTCGCAAACAAAGAACTCACAAAATTAAAAAAAGAAATTACTCCTTTGAATTCCAAATTAATTGTTACTACCAATGAACTTTTATCCGGTGCCTACGGATTAGATTTAATTGAAAAGAAGGTACTTTGCATTAAGAATCCATATCTAGTTAAATATCTTTTTTATAACATTGAAAAAAATATGCTGAGCGAATTTTTAATTGCTACTGTCGAAAAACAAACCAAATACAATCAATATGAAAAAGGAATATACGATTCCATCATTGCGGAGTCTGTCCAACATGGATATAGATGTACGGAGGAGGAGCATTCAAAAAGAATCCTTAGCCGAAGATGCGTAAAAACAAATGAACACAGCGAAAATCCTTAGCAAAGCAAAGATTGGAACGAGGAGCCTGGTTGCATAAGAAATGCACCCAAAGAAAAATCGCAAAAATGATCCAACTTACATCTACCCTTCCTTGTATAATATTGATAGTTACAAGGAGAAAATATGGCATTCCAACAAATCCAAACAGGAATCATTACTGAAAAATTAATCGAGACAAAACAATTTTACGAACAATGGTTAGGGTTAAATACAAAATTTGAATCAGACTGGTTTATACTACTTTGTTTACCGGATCGACCAGAGATTGAATTAGCAATTATGAAACCAAACCAACCGCAGGTAAAAAAAAAATATTTTCAAAATTCTTATCCAGGAAAAGGGATTTGGTTTATTTTTGAATCAAAAGATGTAAAAAAAGAATTTGAAAAAATGGTACAAAAAAAAGCACCCATCGATCTTCCTCTTATTACCGAAGAATGGGGAGACGTCCATTTTACCTTAGTTGATCCAAATGGAATTGGGATCGATATCGTCCAAGAAAGAAATTCGAAATAAAAATTGGAAAGACAAACTTGGGAATCTTTTTTACTTTTCTTCCAGAAAGTAAAAAGGTTCCTCTCTTGCAAAAACCACCTAACCTCTATCCTGTTTGGAACAAAATAGAAACACAACTGGAAGAATTCATTGGCTTAAATCAAATTGCTTTTTTTACAGGATATAGCGAATGGCATTTTCATAAGTTATTTAAATCCATCCAAGGAGAAAATGTAAAAGAATACATTCGTAGATTACGTTTAGAAAAAGCTGCTTACGAATTAAAAATCACAAATTTTCCTATATTAGAAATTGCCATTGAGTCAGGTTTCTTATCTCATGAAGCTTTTTCAAAAGCTTTTAAACGTGTGATAGGTTGTACACCATCTGAGTTTCGAAAACAATTCCAAAAGGAAACTAAAAAATCAAGAAACGACAACCTAACGATTCCAGATGGTATTTCAAAATTTGGATTCCAAATCAAAGTTATATCTTCATTTTCGATTATTTATGTCCGTCACATCGGAAGTTACGAAGAACTCCCCGGTCCAGTTCCAGGGAGTCAAGAAGTACGTTCCATTTTATCTTTAATTCAAAAATGGAATTTTTCAGACACAAATCACAAATGGATCGGGATTAGCCAAGACGATCCAGAAATTTCCCCAAAAGGAAAAATACGTTTTGATTTAGGAATCACTGTAGGAAATTTGCAAAAAAACATTCCAGATGGATTTGGAATTCAAACGATTCCAGCAGGAAGGTATTTACAAATTCGTTTCCATGGTAGTTATCACAATCTTCCAAAAATCTATGATTGGATTTTGAATGATTATATAAAAACAACTTCCTTCCGATTAAAAAACCAACCACCTTGGGAATGTTATTTGAATCCACTTGAAAAAAAGGACAATAAACGTATTACGGATATTTACTTTCCCATTCATTAGCAAATCAATTTTCTCCCAAAGTTAGTTAGAATTAAAATAGAGTTTTTATAAACAGATCTATTTATTTTTTAGAAGCCAAGACAAAAGAAGCACTGTCTTCATAAAAGTGGTAAGAAAAAATTTTTCCATCCTTGATTTGTACCTTTAACGCCCATTCACTCTCAAAAGGTTTGCCAGTTTGTTTGATGATATGCAAAAAACTTCCACTTGCAAACACCCAATCTTTTTTACCAACAATCTGATCCACTTGGAATCGTTTTGTATCCAACTGGAAACCCATGTTCGTTAGAAACTCCTTGGCTCCCGGAATGCCTGTGTAAGTTCCATACAATTGGTTTTCTCCACGATTTTCGCTACGAACAGCTGTAATGGTCGTTTGTGGATGAAAACAATTCAAAACACTTTCTGCATTTCCCTTTCCAAATTCACTAAAAAAGGTCTCTAAAACCTTTTCCCCAGAGGGAGAAGCTGATTTTGCAAACAACCCAACACTTCCAAACAACAAAGTAGCTAGTACCAATACTGGTTTCATTTTTATCTCCTTGAATATCGATACCAAGAGTATCGATATTCAATACCAGCGGTATCGGAATATAGTTGACAGTCAAGTTTTTTTTATAATATTTTGGTTTATGGTTACAAAAAAGAAAATGATCCCAAAAACTGCGGGACGCCCCAGGTCGGAAGAGCTGGAACCATTGGTTTTAAAAACGACATATGAAATGTTAGCAAAAAAGGGGTATCATGGATTTTCCATAGATGATATCGTAAAGGAAACTGGAGTCGCAAAAACAACGATCTACCGAAGATGGCCAAACAAAGCAAATTTAGCCATGAGCACAATCACTCATATGATCTCTCCTTTTTTGGAATTCCCAAAAGAAGTTCCGTTTGAAAAAGCAATCCTTGAACAAATGGAAGCTCTCTCTCGAATATTTTCTGGCAAATTTGGAAAAGTCATCTCCACTTTAATTGGTGCTGGCCAACAAGACAGCGAACTTTCCGAATCTATTTTAGAGAATTATTTACTTCCAAGAAGAGAAGCAGCAAAACAATTCTTTCGTTTTGCAATTTCATCCAAACAAATTCAAGTTTTGTCAGAGGAAGAAATCGATGTTTGTATGGATATACTCTACGGTTCTTTGTATTTTCGCTTGTTATTAAAACATGAAAAACCTGAGTTTCACGATCTAAGACCTTGGATAGAAAAGTTTTTACGAACTTTAAGGTAAACCATTCAGAAATATTTTCCCGTTCGTTTTTCAAATTTTGCTTTTTCCTTTTTTTGTTTTCGTTAGGATCGAAGACCATGAAACACCTAGCAAAACTTTGGCTTCTCTCATTTTTCGTATTCGACTCTTGTGTTATTTTCCAAGCAACAAAAGTGCCACCAAATAATCTGAAAGCCGCAATCGAAGCAAAATCTACCAAAACACCAAAGATTGTTTTTTTCGGGGATAGCATTACTCATGGGCGAGTCAGTCATGATTATGTGGCTTCTATCGCTAAACATCCAACCTTTGCGGATTCCCAAGTAATTAATGAAGGAATTAACAGTCGCTTAACGGTTCAAATTCTAGAACAACTTGAGAATTTAAAAAAATTAAACCCAGATTTTGTTTTTTTATTAATAGGAACTAACGATTTGAAGGCGACTCTTTCAGAAGATGAATACAATCGTTATGCAGACCTTTGGAAATTAAAAGATCCAGTCTCTGAAGAAAGTTTTGTGAGTAATTTAACTAAAATAATCCAATCCATAAAAAAAGATACCAAAGCTAAACTCGTTGTTTTTTCTCCGCCTGTTTTAGGAGAAGATCGAAACTCAATTCCCTTCCAAAGGTCCAAACGATTTGCAGAACTCACCAAACAAGTAGCGACCAAAGAAAAAGTTATATACAAACCATTACATGAAACTCTATCAAAAGGTCTGGATGAATCTAACTTAAAAATTCGAAAACCATACATCCAAAGCACTTGGGGAATGTACTGGACGATATTAAAATATTATTCTTCTACTTCAAATTGGAATGATTTAGGTGATTCCAATGGATATTATTATTTAACGGATGCAATCCATTTGAATGAACGTGGAGGAACAATTTTGGAAACAATGATTTTAGAAGAATTTTCCTCAGGAAAAAAATAACAATCATAGGATGAATTGATACTCATTCTCTTTCTAATTTGTTGTAATTAAAACTAACGAACACACATAACATCAACCTCATACATACGATTGAAATATAGATTTTTTATCGTCAAAGAGTTTATAAATCTTGTTACAGTAAAACTGAGTATGTAGGGGTTTTTATGAAAACTAAGGACCCAAACATCCAGAGAGGAGCTTAGGGAATGTCCGAAGAAACAAATGAAATCAGCCTATTTGAAAGGAATCTCTTTCGGAGAGGTGTCTCACTCATAGTGTACACAAAGTACGGACTGAGCGCAGTGTTTCTTTTGGGAGTGGCCGCTAACTTTGCCACCAAAAGTTTTATCCCAAATTTTATTGGTTCCATTATCTTTTTACTCAACGGATTAGTTCCCGGATATTTTTTACGAAAAGACAAAGAAATCAAAAAATCTTGGGCTTTTACCATCATCTTCATAGATCTTCTAATATTAGTTAGTTTTTTCTATTTGGACATTTACAATAACTATACAAAGGGTGATGCAAGTAATACAATCAACGCAGGTATCTTTTATATCATTTTTGTTTTCATTGCCATTTATTCTAGTTTTCTATTTGAATCTAAATTAGTAATGATTGTTGGAATCATTTCCACCTGTTTGTATTTAGGTGGGATTTATTTGTCAGCAAAACTGGGAGCCGCCCTCGTTGGAAAACCTAGCCCAGACATGTTAAGAGCAAACCATGTCATTGTGGCCACTGAAGTGCAAAAAGTTATATTTTACTTTGGTGTGATTTTTAGTTTACGATTTGTAGTGGCTCTCATTCGGGAAATGCAATCTGATTTAAAAACAAAACTCAAAGAAACCTTAGAAAAACAAAACTTTATATCTAACAAATCAATTCAATTGGAAAAATCTGCAAGTACTCTCGCGGCTTCTGTAGACACATTACAATCCATGTCAGACGTGTTACACAACCAATCACAAAACCAAGCGGCTTCTGTTGAGGAAATTTCCGCATCCGTAGAAGAACTATCTTCTTCAGCAATTAGTTCGGCAAACCTTGTGGAAGACCAAGTCGCACGTGTAAAAATTGTGGATCAAAACTTTTTATCTCTACAAAATATTAGCGAAAATGTAAAAACCAAAACAACAAAAATTGCAAAAGATGTAAGTCTCTCCGCCGATTTTAGCAAAAAAGTAAAAACTTCCTCAGAAGAACTCAATAGCATTTATTCAGAACTCAACCAAGCCTTTTCTAAAGTTGAAGAAATCAATCAAATGATGTCAGACATTGCAGACCAGACCAACTTACTGGCACTAAATGCTTCGATTGAAGCAGCAAGAGCGGGAGAACATGGACGCGGATTTGCAGTGGTAGCCCAAGAAGTTGCAAAACTGGCAGAACGTTCCCAATCCAATGCGGGCACCATTGCAAAAATTGTGAAAGATGCGGGACTCAAAATCAACGAAGGAACCAGGTATTCAAAGGAAGTAAAATCCCAAGTAGAAAGCCAAAACCAAGAATTGCTTCGTATCGAAAGCGAAATTTTGAGTTTAGAAGGACATGTCACTGACCAAGAAACCTTAAATTCGCAACTCAGACTTACTTTTTCCGAATTGCATGTATTATCCGAGCAGATTGGAATGATTGCCAAAGAACAGATGACTGGTAGTAAGGAAATCAACCATGCAATCACAGTCATTGATGAAACCACACAAAAACTGGCTGATTCTGTCCAACTGCTTTATGAAGAGATCAACGCCATCCATACCCAATCGAAACAACTAACTTTGACCTAAGGGATTTCCCTTTATACAGAACCGAGTTTCAGGAATAAAACCTGTCTTTACAACAGGTGCCTTTTCTAGAACTTTGGGAAATTGTGGGAAATAAATTGATAACCTTTAGCGTGCTATGTTAAAACCCAATCTAACCGGTCGCCCCGGACAAAGAATCGAAGATACCATTATGGTAATTTTGGAAGAGAATCCAAACCAAGAGGAACTTGTATTCCAAAAAATCAAGGAACACCCTGCGTATCATTTAGAAGATTCGCAAATTTATTCTGCCATCTTAAAAGTTCTAACTTCACTTGAAATATCGGAAAATGAATCCGAATCAATTTGGACAGAGATCATCCAAAACAAATCAAAACTCTCGCAATGTATGGGCCGCCAAGTGGGCTTTCGTGTTGCATTATTCGATTATTTTACCAACATCAATCTCAAAATAAAAAACCCAAAAATCATAGAGATGAAACTATTTTCAGATACCGAAAAACTGATATTAGTTGATGAGCTCACCAGATTATACAACCGTAGGCATTTTGAAACCGCGCTCATACGCGAATTCAAACAATCCACAAGATACAATCAAAACCTATCCCTTCTCATCATTGACATTGATGATTTTAAAAAAATCAATGATACCTACGGTCACACGACAGGTGATGAAATTTTAACAAAAGTAGCAAAACAAATCACATCTTGTTTGCGTATGGAAGACACCGCATGTCGGGTCGGTGGAGAAGAGTTTGCTGTTATATTTCCGCAAACCAATGAAGAACAAGCACTCATTGCATCAGAAAAACTATTAGAAGCTTGCCGCACCATTCAACTGAGTGGAAAATCTGTGACCCTCAGTGGCGGAATTGTATCCTATCCTGAAAAAGTCAAAACTTGTGAAGAAATGTATGACTTAGCCGATCGAGCTTTGTATACTGCCAAATATTCTGGAAAAAATCAAATTGTAGCTTATTCGAACGAAAAAAGAAGTAGTTTGCGTTTTGATGCCAACCTCGAACTCTTTTTTATCTTACCAGATAAAACTCTTAAAACCATTTCTAAAAATATTTCTGTGACAGGCATTGCATTTGATACGGAAGATGACATTACACTCAACGAATCTTTCGATGTCAAACTTCGGGAATCTGATACAAACCAAGAAATCAATGCGAAGATCAAGGTAGTGAGAAAAGAAGAAATCGGTTTTCATAAATTCCATATGGGTGCCGAATTTTTGGAACTCTCACTCGAAGACCAATCCAAACTTTCTGATTTATATACATTACACCGATACAAATCAAAAATTCCTACCGGTGTCGTTTCCTAAATAACAAATCATTCGACCAATTACGGCAGATCGGAAAGGCCACCAGCGTTCAAAACAGAGGAATATCCACTCGATTGTAAAATTTGTTTGGCCCTTTCACTTCTTGCACCTGAACGACAATAAACAATAATTTTTGTTTCTTTGTCTTTCAATCGATGGAGTTGAGAAGGAAGGACATCCACAGGTATATTCATTGCTCCCGAATAATGCCCTTCAGCAAATTCTGACTGGGTTCGCACATCGACAACCACTGCTCCATTTTGAATCCATTGTTTTACCATATCTTTGTCTCCTTTGGATTGGATGCGTTTTACAAAAATGAAAAGGAACCCTAGGATGGCTCCGAAAATCAGGAAAGATTTCATACTTTCTCCTTTTTCCCAATTTTTTGTTGCCTGAATATTTAGTCAATTCAATCTATATACTATAGGGGGTATGGTATTTAGACCCATTCCAATCCCTAAATTTTAGCATTCCATTGCTTGGTATAAAAAGGAGACTAATCCTGTTATGATTATAAATCCAAAAGAAAATTTGGAAATTAGACCTCTCTACGATTCAGAATCTGGGACTTGGACTTATCTAATCCTTGATAGGAAATCCAAACAATCAGTTCTTGTGGATCCAGTGCTCGAACGCTTAGAAAGAGACCTAACATATATTCAAGAACTTGGATACAACCTAGCAGTCACAGTGGAAACTCATATGCATGCGGATCATATCACATCTGCAGGAAATTTGAGGGACAAAACGCAATGCGAATCTTATGCCTCAGAACACTCTGGCGCTGTTTGCGCTTCAAAATTTCTTAAAGATGGTGATTTATTTGAAGTAGGGAATCTTAAATTTTTAGTGATTCATACACCAGGGCATACTCCTTGTTCCATTTCACTTCTGTTAAATGGTTTGTATCTTTTTTCTGGGGATGCACTTTTTGTTCGAGGTTGCGGACGGACTGATTTCCAATGTGGTAGCTCGGACGAATTGTACGAATCCATCACAAAAAAACTATTTTCATTACCAGATGATACGATTGTCCTTCCTGGCCATGATTATAAAGGTTTTTTATCCACAACCATTGGCGAAGAAAAACAATGGAATCCAAGGATAGCAGGGAAATCACTCCAAGAATTTAAAGAGATCATGGACAATTTGAATCTTCCGGAACCAAAAAAAATTCATGAAGCAGTGCCGGCAAACCGTGTTTGTGGGAAAGTGTCATGAGTTTAGGATTATTATTTTTATTGTTAGGTGTAGGTGCAGGGATTCTCGGTGGGCTTGTGGGAATTGGTGGTGGAATCCTACTTGTTCCTGCTCTTGTATATTTTTTTGATTTTAATCAAAAACTAGCCCAAGGAACTACCTTGGCAGCAATGGTTCCTCCTATTGGAATCGTTGCTGCATATATCTATTATACGCGAGGAGAAACCAACCTCTTTGCTGCGGCTTTCATTAGTGCAGGGTTTATTCTGGGAAGTATCTTCGGAGCAGGAATGGCTTCCAAAATTGATACCACCACTCTCTCTCGGTTTTTTGGAATCTTTACTGTGATCGTTGGACTAAAAATGATTTTTTATCCGAAGTAAAAATGAAATAAATTTTTCCTTGCAGTAACTTTGGATTTTAGTTTCCATTCACTCGTGTTCGGTTTTTATCTCACATTTTTTTGGATTCTTATTTCCTTATTTTCTGCAAACTTTGTTTGGCCGTCTGGACTCATCCCTCCACTCCAGTTTCTTTTTTGGTGGAACCTAATTTTCTCCTCTTTTTGGTTACTCCTTATCTTTATTGTGGTTTTCGGACTTTTGGGGTTTTTACTTCGAATTCCTGTCATAGGAATTTTGTTACAAGGGATTCGAAATCAAATCACAGAAATTGGATGGTACCGTTTTCTTCTCAATCGAACCACTGTTTGGTTGATAAGCCAAACACTTATTCTTTCTGGCTCTTTTGTCTTTGGTTACGGTGGTTATTCGGAAACTTGGGTGTATTCAGCTTCTCTTTCCGTAACCGTTCTAGGTTACTTCATCAAACAAAATTTTTACAAACCTTTGGCTAGTTTTTCTGGATCAAAAGGGATTTTTATATACCGAAGTGGCAAAATACCGAAAGGATCCAATCCAAACTATACTCAGTTTCCAGAAGAAAAGGACATCACTCCCCCCTAATTTAATCTTTTGGTTCCCAAATGATTTGTAAAACAATCTAATAAGGTATGGAATCTGTCAAAAATTCTTTTCGCGCCTTACCTTTTTCGATTTTGTCTTTTGTTTTTGTAAGTATTTTTCTTTTTGCCCAATGCCAAATTTACTCTGATAAAGAAATAGAAATTCAAAAATTTTCCTTACAACCAAACAAAGGCCAGAAACTAGCTGCATTTGCGGAAGGTTGTTTTTGGTGTTCCGAACACATCTTTGAATCCATTCCTGGTGTTACTGAAGTTGTTTCAGGTTATGCAGGAGGACATACAAAAAATCCAAATTATGAATTAGTAAACACAGAAACCACTGGTCATGCTGAAACTGTCCTTGTTTATTATGACCCATCTAAGATTGATTACGCGGAACTCTGTAGAATTTTTTTCCTTTCTCATGATCCTACCACTCTCAATCGACAAGGACCGGACGAAGGATCTTCATACAGATCTATTTTATTCTATTCTTCAGATTCGGAGTTAAAAATTGCTAAATCGATTCAAAAAGAAATTGAGAAAAACCAAATTTGGAAAAGTCAAATAGTCACTGAATACCAAGAACTTAAAGAATTTTATAAGGCAGAAGGTTATCACCAAAACTTTATCAAATCCAATCCCAATCAATCATATGTTCAGGCAGTTTCTATTCCAAGATACCAAGAATTCCAATCCAGATACAAACAGTATAGAAAATCCACAAAAGAATCAAAATGATATTTGGATTTTAGTAGGATAAAAACTGTTCTCTAATTTTTGTCCGGAAAGAATCAAATTCTGACTTAGATTGAAACTTACAAAGTTTTAAAATTTCCGCTGGAATTTCTGAAGATTTTGCTTCCTTTGCATTGATGGCAATCATCATATCACTCAAGTAGATGGGGAATACGATATCTGCATAAACATTGTCTGCCAGAAGGGGCCTATGATGAAATTCCATTGCCTTTGTGTAAAGAATTGGGAAGTTCCATTTTTCTCCAACCATTGCACCTAACTTTGAATGTGTGATCCCAATAGCAGATTCTTCCATACTAATGGTGGAAGCTATTTCTCTAGAATTTGAGTAGGTTTTAATTTTTGACATATGTTGTTGGTCAAAAGATAGAAGCAAAATTTCACCAATATCATGTAAAAGAGATGCGGCAATCAAATTGCTAAGATCTGCTTTGTTCATCGCCATTTTTTGCCCAATGGCTTTACAATAAAAGGCAGATTCGTTAGATTTTTCCCAAATCGCAGTAAATGCTGGAAACTTATCCTCTAACATCTGTTTTGTTCCAAGACTATACAATAAGGTTTGAAGTTCTTTCAATCCAATGAGTTGGATCGCACGATCCAAACTCTCAACTCTCCCTCCTCGACGAAAGGCTGCAGAATTTGATAATTTTAAAATATTGGCAGAGAGTGCGATGTCCTTTTTGATCATCTCTGCAATGGTTCCTATACTGGAGTTTGGTTTGTCAATGGCGTCTTGGATATCTTTGATAGCCTTTGGAAAGGTAGGCAGATTATCAATTTGAGAAACGATATTGTCTATTTTTTCTAACTGTTGATTTTCTTTGGATACCTTAGAAGGAATATCAATCATAAATACAGTTTTGTTTTCTCCAGACTCAAACTTGAAGGCTGAATCTCCTAACCCATCGTTACGTAACATCATGAGAGTCATGATCAAACCTAGACCAGCACCTTCTTGTTCGTTGGACATATCCATAAAGGCATCTGCTAAATCGTTATAGGTTTTTGCTTTATCGATTCTTTCCTTGATTCTTGCTGATTCTGCTGAAGTGAGTTGGACGTTATTCATCACACGAATTCGCATCAAACTTTTGTTATGTATAAAGGAAACAAAAACACCAAAATTATTTCTTTGTAGAGAATCCTCGATGAGTTCTCGATTTTCCAAATATGTTTTTTTAAACTCTACAATACCTGCTTCATATTCTTTTTGGTCTTCAATGTTACTGGCTCGGTTTTTAAAAAATACACGTTTAGCATTTGCTTTGATTGCGTTTGTGACTGTTTCTTTCATAGCAGCCAGAACAGAATCTCTAACTATAATTAGGTCAAGTTGCAATAAAAATCGATCCAATACTTGAAATAAAGTATTCTCTACTTCATCGGTGATTTGAAAAAACTTAAAATGAAATGGTGAGTTTTCTAGAATGGGATGATTGATATCATCAATATTGGAATGTAGACCTAAGTCTTGTTTGTATTCTAATGCGACAGCCTTTGGACTTGCCATAATACCTCAAGTAATGAAGGAGTATCAAAAGGGTATTCCCTAAGCCAATAGAATTGACGATACTTCTATTCCATTGAATGGAAATATTTTGCTTGTGCAAGCGTTTAACAATAAAATAACGAATCCTAAAAATCTTGCGGTAAGTACGAAAACAAAGAGGGATTTAATCCGTGAATTTACTACGTATGCGTACTAATTAATCAAAAATTTTAATCTTAGGAAGACCTAAATTATAGCGAACAGCAACAACCCTTATTCCAACGACAACAGTGGCGGAGATGACTAAGTTCCAATTGGCATTTATGTTCCATTCGTTTAATATGATGTATAAAACAGATCCCACCAAACAAGCAGTAGCATAAATTTCTTTTCGAAAAATAAATGGGACTTCATTCATCAACGTGTCTCGAATGACTCCCCCAAAAATAGCAGAGATCATTCCCAGAAGTGCCGATGCAAAAAAATTAACTCCATGGTCCAAAGCGATTCTTGTTCCAAGGACTGTATAGATTCCAATTCCTAAAGTATCAAATAAAAATAATTCATCTCTTAATTTGGCTAAGATTCCTGGAAAAAGGATGACTAGTAAAAAACCAACGAATATAGCCCAAAGGATATTCTCATCTCGGACCCAAGACACAGGGTAATTTCCTAAAGTAATATCTCTTAAGGTTCCTCCACCGATCGCAGTGATGAATCCTGTAAAAAAAACACTAAATAGATCATGGTGGTGGTCTTTATGCTCCAAGGCAGCTAGA
This sequence comes from Leptospira harrisiae, assembly GCF_002811945.1. Taxonomy (NCBI): domain Bacteria; kingdom Pseudomonadati; phylum Spirochaetota; class Leptospiria; order Leptospirales; family Leptospiraceae; genus Leptospira; species Leptospira harrisiae. The sequence continues at coordinate 116,504 of NZ_NPDX01000004.1, forward strand.
GCTCCGGACATAGTGAAAACCATGATTCCCGAAAGTCCAATGTAATAAGAAAAACTAAAATCCACCGATTTTAACCTGCTTTTGGAGATTAGACGTAAAATAAAATGACAATGTTCCCACCTGTCAGTTGTTGTATAGAATAGAGATGAAGTCGACTGCTAGAGTTTTTAGGAATGCCATTCTAATTCCAACTTTTTTATTCCAAGCTTGTATCCCCAGTTTGTCCAAAGGATTATTACAATCTGTCAGTGATTTTTTACAGTTACAAAGTTTGGTCAACACAGGACCTTTTAAAATCTCAGTCACCGTTTCTGGTCTAGTTGGATCTGGTTTAGCCATTGATTTAAATTCGGGAACAGAAACTCTCCTCATCAATTCGGATGGCAATTACCAGTTTAACACAACTGTTACAACGGGTACCAACTTTAGTGTCACAATCAAAACACAACCAACCCTTCCTACCCAAGTCTGTTCTGTGAGTGGCGGACTGGGAGTGGTGGGATTTGGCAATATCAATTCAATCATTGTTAATTGTGATCCTTTAAAGTATACAATTGGCGGAACCATTACTGGTTTAGATGGAATCACAGGACTTACTTTAACGAACTCCGTCGATGGTTCTACACTGGGCGTGGCAGTAGCTTCTGGAACGTTTGCATTTTCTCAAACGTATATTGACGGTACTTCATATAATGTATCCGTGACCACACAACCTAACCATCCATTACAAAATTGTCTCACAACCAATGGTGCGGGAGTCATTGCAGGGACAAACATTACCAATATCACCATAGCCTGTACTTCCATTGCCTTTCCTATCGAAGTCACTGCAGTAGGAATTGGCTCTGGAACTTTGACCATTCGTAATAATAATTCAGAATTTCTCTCTATATCCACTAACGGGCTCCATCGGTTTCCAACGAACGTAGTGACAAATAATTCGTATAGTTTACAAATTGTTTCTACACCGCCAAATCACCAATGTACGCTCTCCTCCACAACAGGCGTAGTCACCGGAACTATACCTATCATTGCAAATTGTTTTAGTGTCTTAAGTATTGGACCTTCGAATGGTGGCGTTCTCAAACCCCTAGAAAGTATTAAGTTACAATTTTCGGATGAGATCAATGTAGGGAGTTGCACTGGTTCAACGGGAACACTAAACACAAACCTAGGTTTTACGGTTCAATATTCGGTTAGTACGACAACCCTAACTAATGATACACTGACTGTAACGCCAGCAGCCAGTGATTCTTGGATGAGTGGCCATAGAACCTTAACCCTCAATTGTAATAACGTAGGTGGATATCCACTTTCCTCTAATGTAAATTTACTATATTTGATTCCCAATTCCCTTCGATATGTGGCCGATACAACTGGGAACGATGCAAACGATGGACTCACACCGCTCACTCCTAAGAGAAATATAAAAGTGGCAATCGATAGTTTTGGCGGTTGTCCCGGTTCGGATTGTGCCGTACTTGTAGAAGCAGGATCTTATGACCCAGCCTTTGTAGGAGGAACCATCCAACTTGTCTCAGGAATTTCACTTTATGGTAGTTATGTGACAGGATCTAATTTTGGAACCTGGGATCCAAACTCCCATTCCTCGGTGATATTGATGGATACAACTCCTGTAGGTTGTGCTGTTGCGACGGCGACTTCGCCTTGCGCTGCTGTCACTGGAGACGCAGGCGTCACGGCCAATGTTACTATCTCTGGATTTAAAATCGTAGGCGGACCGGATACAGCTCCTTATATGGCGGGCGTGTTTTTAGATTCAACCAACAATGTAAGATTGATTAATAACGTCATATCCGCTGGTTATGGAATCAATGGTGCCACTGGCGTTATTGCAATTAATAGTAATCCCTATCTAATCTTAAACAACGTAGACGGAGGTGAATGTACACTTAATGGCTGTTACTCTGTTGGATTATATTTGTCATCCGCTGCGACCATCACTCCAATTTTACTATCGAATACAATTTCAGGTGGGAATTTACCTACCATAAAAGATGGTAAATCAAAAGGAATTCAGTACATCGGAACTTCTGGAATTAACGTTACAAATATTAGAGGAAATTCAATTCAAAGTCAAATGGTGAATAATGCTCCACTTTCAGTAAGTGACAGCATCGCTATGGATATTAATGGTGGCGCAAGTTCTGTGGGAATTCTTTCAGGTAATATTTTCACTGCAGGCACCGCATACCAATCAATAGGAATCAGAATCCAAGCTGCATCAAGTATCCAAATTGGATCTCCCACACAAGGGAACTTAATCACTTCTGGTTCCAACACGGTTTTATCATCTTATGGAATCTACTTAACCGCAGGCCATACGGTAAGACGAAATGTCATTCAAACAGGAAATTCATCAAACTCAGCTGGTTCTTCAACCTCTACGGGAATTTATACTTCGGCAGGGGGTGGGATCGCTTCAATCGAAAATAATTCCTTTTCCATTGGGAATGCAACGTCGCCAACAGCAAGTGCAACAGTGGTCGGTGTCTACGGTGCTTCTCTTACGGCAACATCCAATATTTCGGGTAACTATTTTCGCTTAGGTCAAGCCAGTGGAATATCGGCAACCAGTGTTTCAGGAATCAGCTTATCTGCCCCATCAGCGATGTTAGTTTCTAACAATTGGATTCAAAATGGAATAAGCACGACCAGGGCTCGAGGTATCGAACTAAGCGGAACTTTTTCCGCTATTAAAATTTACCACAACACAGTTAGCTCAGGAACCGGTGCTAACGGGAATGAATCTGCCCTATTTATTTCGACCCCGTCCACATTGGCAGACATCCAAAACAATGTATTTCTGCTCAATAATGACTCAGCTAGCAATGCATGTATTTACAATTCAGGAGCGGGAGCCCAAACTGCTATTAAATACAATGTATTTCATAACTGCGCGAATATGGTTTACCAAAACGGTTCCAACTATCCTGAGCTTTGTCCCGGAGGAATTCCCAATATAACAGTAGCATGTTCATCCCCCATTGGCGTTGGTGGAAATTTTGCGAACAATCTAAAAATGGATCCTTACTTCGTTTCCGATTTTGGAACAGTTGCAGTTTACACACCAACTTCTGCAACCTCCTGTCTAATTACAAAATCGCCAAATCTACTGATAACAGACAGTTATAATGGAAACGGAACAAGGCCCGGTGGGGATGGAGCTGTGAGCCTTGGTGCAGTAGAATACGAATTTGGTTGTACACCTTAACTTAGTGGTTAAGGTAATACGTAAATCCCAACACGATCATTGTAAAGACTTCCAATATACAATTGTCTTTTCTTTTCCAAAACACTAGTGACTTCCTTTAAGTGTTCACCACCAGGATCTTGAAGAGTCATTAGCACTTTTCCATTACCGTCCATTTTCAAAGCATATCCATAAGGTTCTGCTTTAGGCCAGAGGAATTTAGGCAGATAGGATATCATTCTTTTAACAACTGGAGATGGATGCATATTGTCCATTCGATCGTTTCTTACTGTAAATAACGCGACCCAAAAATCTCCATTTTCATTTCTAGTGATATTATCTGGAAATCCTGGTAAATTCTCAATGACTGTTTCTTTATTACCTTTCTTAGGACCTTTTAACCAAAGTTTTGTGATTTTATATCTATAAGTTTCATTGACTAGCAGAAAATCTTCTGTTTTAGACAATGCAATTCCATTGGCAAAGTACAATCCGTCCGCAAGTAATTCAGTTTCTTTAGTTTTAGGATCATATACAAAAACTCTACCATAAGGTCTTGCTTCTAACAGATCATAAAGGTATTCTTTTTGTTCATAGATTGAAGCATCCGAAAAATAAATTTTCCCATCTTGGGCTATGTCCAAATCATCAGTAAATTTAAATGGTTTTCCTTTGTATTCGGAAACCAAAACGGTTATTTTTCCAGACTTGTCCAAAGACAAAAGGCCACGGTAAGCATCGGCAATAATGAGGTTTCCAAGTTTATCAAACTGAATTCCAAGTGGCCTTCCCGAAGTATTGGCAATGGGTTTAATTTCTCCTTTTAGAGTGATGCGAATGATACGTCCGTCTTTATCACCACCATAAATATTTCCATCCGCATCAACATCCAAAGACTCAAGTCCTTTCACTTTCCCAATGGCAAGCAATATAGACTTTTGTAATTCGGTATTAGGTGCATAAACACCAACAAAATCTGGTTTGATTGGCGGATCATAAGAGACAGGAGCAAACGATCTGCAAGAAAAAAGGGATGAAAAAACAAGGATATTTGTTAATAAATATTTCATTTTGGAAGTTTCTCCTTAGTGATCAAAGTATCTTTTAAAGCCCAGCGCTCATCAACCCAACGTTTCATTTTTTTAGACATTGGTGCAAATTGTTCGTTTTCCTCGATTGGAACTAAAGATGCCGGAATCACTTCCACAAACACCTTTAGCTTTCGAATTTTTCCACGCATCAAATCTAAAAAACTTGGATTTTCTGTAGGATAAACAATCGTTAAATCGATAAAAGCATCAAGCGAATTTCTTAAGGCAGTGGACACTACAGAAATTCCGCCACTATGAGGACGTAACAAATTTTGATACGGATTTTTCTTAAGTAATTTTTGCACTCTCTCTGGAGTCCTTCTATGACCTTCCAGAAAATTCAAAATAGAAAAAGGCATATCCGCAAATTTTTCGCAAACTTTTTTGACGTTCTCTAAATCCTTTGTTGCAAGTTCTGGATTTTTTTTCAACTGCTCTCGGCTACTGCGTTTGACAAAAGGAAAATCTAATGCCAACCATGCATGCCCAAGGATCGGAACATACTTTAACGAATCTTTGATGAAAAAACGAATGAGAGGGATTTTACGATTCAAAACAGATTGAATGATATAAATATCCGACCAAGATTGGTGATTACAGATTATCATATATTTTCCGTTTTGTTTTAAATTTTTATACCCATCACCTATCACTTCAAATTGTACACCATATAACATTCGTGAAATACGGTAGTTATTTTCGATCCAAGCTTCTCCTACCTTCAAAAGTAAGCGGTCACCAAATCTTCTTAACGATCCGGTTGTTAACAACTTCCAAATATAAAGCGGATACATCGTTGGAATGATCGACAATAAATTCAATAGAAACAAAATATAAGCAATGATTAATCCCAAAGTAAACTCCTATTTAATGCGTAGTTCCAATTCCTAGAATCGTCACATCATCCATCATCGAAGCGGAACCCCGAAATGAATGGAAATCATCCATTAACAAATTAATTGTATCTGTTAGATTTAAATCCAAACTCTTAGCAGATTCAAAACTGGAAAGCAATTTGGACTCTCCCAGGAGAATTCCCTCCGAGTTTTCCTGTTCCAAATAACCATCCGAAATCATAAATAAACGATCCCCCAACCCAAATGAGATAGAATGATTGGTATACTCGACATCCTTTTCTAAACCCAACATCACTCCCGATTCTGGAAGTGAGAGGATTCGATCTTTTGTCAGTACGTAGGGTTCATTATGACCGGCAGAAGAATAGGTTAAACTGTTTTCCTCTAAATTCAAATCAACAATGACAGCAGTAAATTGGTTGGATTTTTTCCCATAACTCTCAATAAAAATTTGGTTCAATGCATATAAAACGTCTGCAGGGTAAATTGCATTGCGTTTGATATGATCATATTCCGCTTTGATCGCCATCGTAATGAGTGCAGCCTGAACTCCATGGCCTATGGCATCTGCTAAAAATAATCTTATTTTTGATTTTTCTAAACGAATGACATCGAATATATCTCCACCCACTTCAGCCATTGGTTCAAATGAAGATCCAAAGTCCAAATGTGCCACATACCGAAGTCCCAGTGGTAAAATATTTCTTTGGATGGTTTTTGCAGTTTCTAGATCTTCTTGGATAATTTTTAAAGATTGGGTTAACTTGGCCGTTCTTTCTTTGACCATTTCTTCGAGAGTTTCATTTTGGCGGCGAAGTTCCCTGTTTTTTTGTATCAATACTTGGTTTTCTCTTTGGTCTGCATTTCGAATTCTTGCAGTTAATAATTTCAAAAGAGTTAATGTCAATTCCGGGTTTGTTTGTAATAAACGATGAAAATCTTCTCTAGTTAATTCATAAAGAATAGAATTTTCTTTCGCTGATATATTTACAGTACGAGGTGCAGAGTCAATGAGAGCAATTTCACCAAAATAATCACCAGAGGAAAGATCACCTATCACAAGTATTTCTTGTTTGCTTTCATCTAAATATTTCCAAACTTCAACTTTACCTGATTCAATAAAATAAAAAGAATCACCTAATGAGTATTGTTGGATAATGAGAGAACCTTCTGAAAACTCGACCTTTTTCATTTCCTTTTTCAGGAAACTTAAATCCGCAGTTGGTTTTTCCTCGGTTCCCATACAATGTGACCTTAGACTTCCGGTTCCCGATTGACTAAATCTAAAGAAAAGGCGGGTTTACAAATAGACCAGTATTCTGCGTCTTCAGAAAACGGATTAGAATACCTTACTTTTGTACCTTTCTCAATCAACAATGATTCGCCGGCAGATAAAATAACAATTTCGCCATCTACTTCAATTTGTTTTTTACCGCGAACCATCAAAGTCCACTCATCAAAGTTAGGTGTTTGAAACGGTTCTCCCCAACCGGGTGGCGCAACCATATGCGCTACCGAAACCTCAGAATGACCTGTGGAAGGAATCCCAAAATGTTCTTCAATGGTTTTTCCTCCAGGCACTGGGATTTGTATTGGATTTTTTTGGTGTTGGTAACCCATATTAGAATCCAGGAAATTTAAAACTAAACTTATGTTTTAATAAGTCTTCGGTGTAAGACCAAAGATTTCTTCTCGCTGCAACATCATAAGAAGGTTCAGAACTTTTTTGAATTTCTTTTTTTACAAAATACTTTCCAGAAATTCCCGAAACCGAAGGATCAGTAGAGAGAAAAATAGAAGTTTCTGCTCCCTTTTCTTCTGAGATTGCAAAAACATTCTGTGCGAAAGTTAACAAAAATTTAGCTAACCCATCATTGTTTTGTCCAAATTTAGTTTTTACAAAACCAGGATGAAGGCAATTCACGGTTATTTTTGTTTGATTCAAACGTTCTGCAAGTTCATAAGTAAAATATATATTCATTAGTTTAGATCTTTGGTATTGTTTCCAACCAGAATAGTCTTTATCACCTAACAGATTATCAAAATCTAACGAAACACCCATATGTGCACGAGAAGCCACATTCACAATCCGTGTTTCATTTGTATTTTTTAAGGAAGGGAGTAAACCCAGAGTTAGAATAAAATAATTCAAATGATTTAATGCAAAAGTAGACTCAATCCCTTCCTTTGTAAGGGTGTATTGGTCAAAATAGGCACCAGCATTGTTCAGTAATACATCAATCTTTGGATGATTTTTACGAATGGTTTCTGACAACAAAAATGTTTCTTTGGCAGAAGATAAATCAGCAACATAAGAATGTACTACTGCACCCGTGACTTGTAATGAGTAAACTAGTGCAGCTAATTTGTCTGCATTTCGGCCTACTAAAATTAATTCTTCTTGTGATTTTGCAAAGGAATGAGCGCATACCCTTCCGATTCCATCGGTAGCACCAGTAACAACAATTGTTTTCTTCATGAGATGATCTCCTCTTTCATTTTTTTGGGGATGGTAAAAACGAATCTCGAACCAGAAACTCCATCACTATCTGCATACATAGTTCCACCGTTGACCGTAACAAATTCATGGCAAAGCAAAAGACCAATTCCGTTCCCAGTTTCACCCTGTGTCCCGGTTGACTTAATCACTTCCCCAACTTTGAATAGTTTGTCTAAGATGGCTTTCGACATACCTACTCCTGAGTCGATGACTGAAACCTGCCAATCGTCACCTAAATCAATTGTCTCTATAAGAATTTTTCCATTGTTATGGCTAAACTTCAGTGCATTCGAAACTAAGTTTCTAATGACAGTAATGATCATTCGATCATCACAAAATACCATCGCATGAGAAGGAACATTTACATCCAAACCAATCCCTTTATTCGAAGCACTCAGAGCAAAAAGCTCTAAACACTCCTTTACAATGTTATCCAAACGATAGTAATGAGGTCGATATTCTTCTTGACCCCTTTGTAACTTAGACCATTCCAATAGGTTCTCTAATAAGGAAAAAACAGATTCTGTAGCATCCACTAAAGATTGAGTCATACCAGCGAGGGCATCTTCTTTCTTTTTCATGTCCTCATTTAATACTTTGAGTAACATTTTAATGCCAGCGAGAGGGCCACGTAAATCATGTGAGATGATTGATAAAAAACGATCTTTGGTTCCATTCGCAACCATTAACTCACGATTGACACTTACCATTTGTTTTTCTAAGTTTCGTTGTTCAGTAATATCTCTAAACACAATAACCATACCAATTTTTTTGCGATTGGAATCTCTTATTTGTTTTGCAGTCACTTCCCAATATTTTTCATCTTTTTCCCAAATCCATTTTGTAAGTGTTTTTTTATCAGACAAATGATCGAGTTTAGAAATGATTCCAGGAGCGGATGCGAAAAAATATTTATACGACAGTAGTGTAGAGTTCTTATTAGAAATTTGGAACAAATGTTCCGCCGACATATTCCAATCAACAATACGATTATTGAAATCAAGGATCACTACAGCTTCGTCCAACTCATCAACAATTTCACCACGCACCAATGGTACGAGATCAAACATTCTGTAGTATCCAATTGCAAAAAAAATCAAAATCACCTGCATCGTACTCATTACAGCTGTAATGTTGAGACCGGGTAAAGGACGGAAACCTAACTTATGTAAAATTGCTGTGACCCAAATGAACAAGTAGGAGACTAAGATTAACAGATACCTTCGGCGTTCGGTAGATTTAGAAACAAAAATCCCTTTGATTAATAAATATGCGACAAATGCGGACCAGAAAAAAGAAAAAAAGTAAGATACTATAAACCCACCGACATTCGTTTCCTGAATCCACTGGATTCTTCCATTGATATTTACTAAATATGTATCGAGTGTTAAAGTTTTAAAAATAGGATCAAGAACACAAACCGCAAGTGTAAACAGCGGCTGGATTGTTAACATTACCCAAAACTTTTTCGTCAGCAAATGTCTGTTTTGTGTGAACTCAAGTGAAACAAGAACCATTCCCAAATTAGCAAGAGCAACACCTATATACAAAAAAGCAATAAAGGATCTGTGTAAAGCTGGGCTTATAAATACAAAATCAATTCCATAGAATCCGGTCCACATCATAGAACCGAAAACTAATATTAAAAGGTATTTAACAAGATCTAGGCGGAAAGATTTTAGAACAAAAAGCCCCAATACAAGATTGAAGCTGAAAGCAAGAAATAGTAGTAAGCTATAGGGATGAAATTGCCACAAACTAAGTCTCTTCGCTGCTTAGCATTTCACAATTCCCGTCAAATACAACGCCATCTGCAATTTGTAGTTTTGCTGTACGAATGTTTCCTTGGACTTTTCCTGTGGATAACATTTCGAGTCTTTGTGTTGCGGTTACATTCCCAATGATGGTACCACCTACGACAACCGTACCAGCTTTGATATTTGCTTTGACTCTAGCACCTTCGCTAATTACCAGATAACCATCCGAGATGATTTCGCCAGTGAAATCACCAGAAATCTGTAAGGGTTTTTTGAACGCCAAAGTTCCGCTAAATGCAGTTTCTTTTCCTAGAATTGTGGCAATGACTCCGTGTTCGGTGATGGTTGTTTGCATTTCTTTTTTTGACATAGTTCCTATTTTGTTTTCATATTATAAACCCCATCCCAATCTTCTGGAGGGGGATCAGCGATATAATCATCGCAACGTTCAATGTATAGTTTCGAGGGGCCATCGCTAGGATGAATCGCTAATCCTTTTTTAAACTCTTCTTTTGCTTCTGCGAACTTTCGCGATTTGTATAACGAAAGGGCATGGTTGTAATGAACCAAAACTGCCTTCATTTTATCACTAACGATCATTTGGGCTCCTTATAAAAAATGACAACAGCTGTTGCGTAATGGTCAGCATGGCTGATGGATACGGAACTGCCAGTAAATCCTTTCTCTCGGAAAAACTTCTCAGTTTTCCCATGGATGACTAGCGTTTTTTTACCAAAATTTGTGCCAGCAAGTTCAATCTCTCGCATATCGGCAACTTGACCTGGGCTTAAGTTGAGAGCTTTGATGACAGCTTCCTTACAGGCAAAACGGCCTGCCAAAAAAGGGACGGGGTCTTTGTGTTTGTGGCAGTATTCGACTTCTTCGTCGGTAAAAACCCGCTTCAGGAAGCGGTCTCCGTGTTTTTCTAGGAGTTCACGGATTCTATGGTTTTCAACGATGTCGTTTCCGACGGATAACATAAGATGATTTATTTTCGCCGAAGTTCCAAGAGTCGAGCAAATAAAATATTGTTTTCTTTATGGTATGGTCGCCTGAGTTGTACCCGTTCAGAATAATCAAAAGCCGCAGAAAAATCGCCGTTTTCATAAAGAGCTTCTGCAATATAAAAAAGAGTTAGGCTATCCGATGGATTTTTTTGCACATACTGAACTGCAAATTCTAAAGGAAAAGCGGACATACGATGTTCGGTATAAAGGTAAATTTTTTGAACAGAAAGTGGTGCATCGTGAATGAATTCAAAATTGTTTGAGATCATTTTTTCCACCTCTTTCCATTTTTTCTGTTTATAAAGAGTGAGTGCTCGTAAATAAACAAAATGTTTTGGGTGGTTGGTTGGGACATGGATGGGTGAACCCTCTCCAGTATACTCCACACGAATTAAGGACAAATCATCGATCAATTCACCATGGCTTTTGATTGCATCACGAATTGCCTCTAAATCTCCTTGGCCTTCGTAAGTTGTTTTCAAAAACAGTTCATCATCTTCATTGACTTCCATTTCCGCTTCAGAACCGATCAAAATATCATCACGGCCGTCAGAACCTATTAGAAGTATATCTCCCTTTTCTAATTGGAAAGTATTGATTTGAAGGGCTTTTTTGGAAGCCAAAAGTCCCAACTTCGCACAAACATAGTTATGTGGTAAAAAGAAAGTATTGTCATTCCGGTAGATAACAGGCCTTGGATGTTCAGCATTTAAAAAATAAAAGAATCCTGTTTCATCATCAATCAAACAAAGAAACATAGAGATAAGCATTGAACCGTCAAATGTTACGAGAGTATTATGTAATTCTATATAAGCATTACTCACCCATTTTTCAGGTGTGATGTCCCTAACTTCTTCTGACTGACCATTTCGTTTGATGATTGCTTCAAATACCGACCCAATAACAAGAGCACCACTGGCTCCTTGCATCGATTTTCCCATGGCATCACCATTTAAAACAACAATATACTTTTTGTTTTGTAATTGAATGGAAGATGATACACATAAATCTCCACCAATTTCGGAACTCCATTGTTTATATGAAAACTTTTTCTTTTGTTCTGTAAGGAACTGAATTTTCATATGAGAAGAACTCGCAAGGTTTTGTGTTAATGGTTCAATGAGTAAAGATGCTAAAAAATAATCTCCATCTTGTTGTTCCTTTAATCCTTGAACTTCTGTTAATGCAAAATTTAGTTCTTTAGTTCTTTCATCTACTTTCTGTTCCAAATTGGTATAAAGAAGGGAATTCTCAATAGAAACTGCAATTTGTGAAGATAATATTTTCAAAATCTCAACTCTACCAGGAGTAAACGCATCAGTTGTTAAATTGTTTTCTAAATAAACAATACCAACCACTGTTCCATGACTTAAAATTGGATAACAAAGTAATGATTTTGGTAACGTAGATTTTACATAAGGGTCATTTTTAAAATCCCCTTCCCTTGCGGCATCTCCACAAATGACTACAAGCCCTGTTCTAACCACATAACCTATGATTTGTGAAGGGATTTTGTTTTGATTTACATAGGCCACTGGTTCAAGGAAATCGATGGCAAATGGTGTTTCTGAATAAACAGATACAGATTCTTTTTCTGCCTCTGATTCAGCTAAAACTTGCCATCCAGAATCTGATTTAAGGATAAAGTATCCCCTCTCTGCTCCTGCATTTTCGATCAGGATTTTCATCATCTTTTCCAAGAGACGATTGAGTTGGATCTCTCCCGAAATGGTTTGAGAAGCTTTGATGACAGTGTTGATATCTAAGGAAGAACCAACATCACCAAAAATATCCTTTGTTGTGCTAAAGAGTGCCAGACTATCTGTGGAGTCTGTTCTAAAGTTTCTTCCAATATATTTTTTTAATGAAATATGATTCAATTCTAATTGTTTGACTTTAGACAAAAACCCATATTTACCATATCGATAATGTGCTTCCACCAAATGCAGGTTACTGTATTGTTCAAATCCAGTTTCTTTCCACATTCGAACCAAAAATTCATTGGCAATGGCTTCTTCCAATATATAACTAAATTCTCTAGCTGAAGTAATCGCTGCTTTACAAACAATCACCGCTTGTGTTTTCTGATTTGCTAAATATAGTAATAAAGCCGATATGATTCCGTATTTGTGCCCAAAGTTTTCAGGCGAACTTTTTGCCCAAACCTTCATTCTTTTTTCAAAAGATAATAATCGTTTCTTAAGGTTTGATTTTGTGGTTCCCGTTGGGATGATGTTATCTACAATCATCGAGAAGGCGACAAGGGCTCCTAGAAATACATGTTCAGGAACAAACATCATCCCAAACATTGCACCTTCCAAACCATCTAACTTTAAGGAGTATTCATAAGCTTTTTCTTTATCTCCGAGGAAGTATTCAATTCGTAACTTACAAAGATAATAATCAAATAATGCATTGGCGTTTCCAGTAGACAACCATTCTGCTACTATTTCAGTTTCAGCAAAGTACCGACCCTCTAAACTCATTGGGTCTGGAGATTCACCTCGCATATTTTCGACTAACTGGAGATTAAGACGATGTACTTGGTATGCATGATTTTGACGTAAACTTAGTAACGAAGCATCATAACGAAGTTGGCTTTTATAGAGGTCTTCTAAATTTTCGCGAAACAACAAACCTTGAAAATGAATATTGTTTAATGAGTAAGAGGAATATTGTAAATCACCGGTTTCCATACCGGCAAGGAAACTATCCCAAAAAATAGAACGGCCATCTCTTGCATGATTTTTCCAAGGAGCAATCATACATGCGAACATAAATAAAGTTCGGCATTGGAATGGTTTGGCATCCAAGGTATCAAGCAAACGAACACCTAACTGACCAAATTTGAGACCATCATTATAATTTCCCAATCCAGAACCTTGGATCACACCCATGGCACAAAAACCGAAAGCACTTATCTCACACAAGCCAAATCGCAATGTGTGATTCACCAACTTCAAAACAATAACAGGAAATAAATCCGGTTCTGCTAAAAATGATGGTGCAATACATGCATTCAAAAGCCGCATGATAGCAAGGTATTTAGGATCATTTGAGACAGGTAGTTGTTCCAAACTTTCAATCGAACGGTTGCCTAATTTCAATTTAAACTTAATTAACTCAGGAAGCGGAGAAAGTGAAGTTGCTTTCTTAGGTAACCTAACTCCAACAAGCTTTAACGCTTGTTTTAATGTTTCCAATACTTCTTTCATCTTGTTTTGGGTGACAAGCATAGAAGATTGAAGTTCATAAACTAAAATTTTATCTAAATCATTCCTTACGAAACTAAGTATATAGTTAAAACTTTTTTCTGCGGCTTCAAAATTTTTGGAGAGATACGCTGACCTCGCATATGCTAAATGAAGTTTTAAGGCATCTTCATAATCAGTTTTCCATTCTTCATCTTTCATAAGTCCGACCATTCGGTCAAAGAAAGTGAAAGCAGCATCATAAGCGGAGGAATTTAGCGCTTTAAATCCTGCTTTTTCATTTAAAACTCTTAGTTCGGCTAACTCTTCGCTTCCTTTCATTTGGGAAGCACCTAAATTCAATTGGTTTACAATGGTAAACAGGTGGTCTTCAAGTTTATATTTATAAAGGATAGAAAGATAAGTTTTCCCAATCTTATAATGAAGTTTTGCTTTTTCTTCAGGTGAAATAATTTTATAAATTGCTTCTCGAATTTTATCGTGAGTAAAATTTGCATCCTCCATTCCAAGGATCAAAAATTCTTCATTGGCAAGTGTCACCAAATCCATTGATGCTTTGTGAAAAGGTCTATCCGCAATGGTTGCATAAATATCATGCCGAAACCAGTTTCCGATACAAGCAGTTAACTTTAGAGCATCAATTAGTTCTGGAGGTTGCAGATTAATTTTATCAATGATAAGATCAATCACATTGTCAGAAATATTAACTGCATCTATTTTGTCTTTGTCCCAGGACCAATGTTCATCTGCAAAGTATATATATGACCTTTCATATAAGTTCTTAAACATTTCATTGACATGAAACGGATTTCCTTTTGTTTTTTTCCAAAGGACTTCTGCAATAGGGCGAATTTCCGATTCTGGAACCATCAATGTTTCAGAAACCAGAAGAGCCACGTCACGCTCCCTTAGAGGTTCTAATCTGATCTCAGTAATCGCAATTTGCATCTCACGAAGTTCTTCAAGAAGCCTAAAAAATGGATCTGTTGGTAATACTTCATTATCACGGTATGATAAAATAATAAAAAAATGTGAAATTTCAGGGTCAGTCAGTACTTCTTTTAAAAGAAGTATACTCGAAGAATCTGCCCATTGCATATCATCTAAAAACAAAACAACCGGATGTTCTTTTGTACAAATTGTTCGCAGAAATTTTCGAAATACTAAGTGAAATCTATTTTCAGTTTCCAAACTATCTAGTTCTGGCGGCGTAGGTCTATCACCTAACAATTGTGCTAATTCAGGAACTACATCGATTATCAATTTGGCATTAGCACCTAATGCATCAGATAAAATTGTTTTCCATTCCTTAACAGCAGATTCACTCTCAGAGAGTAATTGTCGAACGAGGCCTTGTAATGCTAAATTAATAGCACGATATGGAATTGATTTTTTATATAAATCAAATTTACCAGAAGCGAAATATGCCTTCTCTCTTGTGACAGGCTTTTGGATTTCGTTGATCAGAGCCGATTTTCCAATTCCTGATCGGCCAGAAATTAGAAACGTTTCAATTCGACCATCTTTTGCATCGAGAAATTTTTCTTCAAAAACATGAAGTTGAGCTTCTCTTCCATATAATTTTTTAGGAATTTGGAATCGAGAAGACTTATCATTCTTTGCCAGTTCCATTTCGAAATGGTTTAGCGTTTCTCTCCCATTTTCCAGAAGTACCGATTGGATTGCCGAAAGATCAGAGAGTAAACCAGTTGCTGTTTGGTAACGATCTTCTGGATTTTTTTCCAGAAGTTTCATGATCAAATCCGAAACAATTTTTGGCGCCCCGCTTCTATCTTTTGGTGATAGTGGAGTTTTTGCAAGGTGTGCATGCACCATTTCCAAACTATCAGTGTATAAAAAAGGAAGATCACCAGTAATTAACTGGTATAAGGTGACACCAAAAGAATAAAAGTCCGTTCTGTAATCAACTGTTCGGTTCATTCGGCCCGTTTGTTCGGGTGAAATATGAGCAAGAGTTCCTGTTAAATTCTGATTCATCGGAAGATAAAAACTTCGATGTGTCAAAAGTGTCGCTGAACCAAAATCTATTATTTTTAATGCACCTGTGTCTGGATTGTATATGATATTTTGAGCTTTGATATCATTATGTACAATTTTAGCTTTATGAATATCAACCAACGCCCTACAAACTTCAATTGAAATATTTAAGAATGTTACAATATTGCTATATTTTCCACTTAATTGTAGTTTTGCGAGATCAGTAAACCCTACATTGGGAAACACGATTGCCACTGTATTTTGGTAAGATTCTAAATCTAGTGGCCTTAGTGTATAAGGTGAATCGATGGATCGGAGTATTTCGAATTCATTTTTAAAACGAGTAATTTCTTGGTTATCTGGGTAATCGCGATTCAATAGTTTGATCACGACAGGTTCACCGGACAGAGATTCCCCTGAATATACGGAACTTCTTTTTCCTAAATGAAGTTCCTTTAACGCTTTATATTTTCCTACAGTGAACACGAAAATTTCCTATCTAGCTGTTTTACCACCGTCGACCGGTATCACTGCGCCCGTGATAAAGGCTGCTCCATCAGTGGATAACCATACACAAGTTTTTGCAACTTCTTCAGGAGTTGCCATTCTACCCAATGCATAAGATTTCATTCTTTCTTTTTTTACTTCTTCGGGATTAGGAACATTTGCGTAAAAAACATCATCCATCTCAGTTTGGATTCCACCTGGACAAAGTGCCACCACACGAATTCCAGCCGATCCATATTCCAAGGCAGCAGATTTAGTAAGCCCGATAATTCCATGTTTTGTCATGGAATAAGGACCTGCTTTTTCTTTTCCTCGAACACCAAGGGCTGAAGAGACATTGATGATCACACCACCATTCCCTTGGCTTAGGAATTGTTTTAATTCAAATTGCATAGAAAGAAAGGTTCCTTTTAAGTTTACGTCCATCACAGAATCAAAAATATCTAATGGATAATCCGCAGTTGTTTTTAAAACTCCTGAAATCCCAGCATTGTTCACAGCTACATCGATGGAACCATATTTAGCAACAATTGATTCAACCAAATTACGAACTGCTTCCGATTGTGTGACATCACACTTAACAAACATTCCCGTACCTCCTTGTTTTTCAAGGAGAGCCATAGTTTCTTCACCTTCTTGTTTTCTTCTTCCGCAAAATCCAACCACATAACCAGCGTTTGCAAATTCCAAAACAATTGATCTTCCAAGACCAGAAGTTCCGCCGGTCACTAGTGCTACTTTTTTTCCACTCATTGGATTTCCCTTTCTTCGATCAAACGTCCATAACGATTGATTGCTTCCTTTACGTTTGCCTGATCCAATTCAGAAATGGATTCAAAACGAAATCCGGCAAAAAAGGTGTCTTCATTATTATCGTCTTCTTTGACCCATAATAAAATACAAGTTCCATGAACGAAACCGACAATATCAAAATGCATAAAAAATTCTAGTTGCCCACTGTTGGCTAAATCACCTGGATGGATTCCTGAGCAGCGCACCATAAACCCAGAACTAGAAATATTTTCAATGGTGGAGACAATATTTCGCCCATTTTCCCTAACTGAGATATTGTTTTTAAATTGATCCAAAATCCGAAATCTTGGATCAATCTCATAAACTTCTTCCTGTGTGCTTTTTAAGCGTTTGTATACTTTTAAAGGCAAAATACTGGCAGCCATTTCGATTCGGGTAATTTCTTGGTTTTCCTGATAAGCAGTGATTTCCAATTTTGAGTAGTTCCAATATCCAGATTTACTGTTTTTGGTCTCAATGGCTTTGGCACGCAATTTGATTGGCATATTCATCTTGGCGTATTGAAAAAATTCCGAATTTAAATATAACAATAAAAAGGTGACACCCTCAAAAGGGACTTTGCCATACATGTGGTTACAAGCGATTCCAAATTGTCTTGCAGCTTCTACAATCTGCATACCAGAAATATGTTTTAGATTGGGTGGGGAGAAAAACTTATGCGTGGGCGGAATATAGAGGTTTGCAAAAAAAGTATCTTTTTTGGGAATTTCTTCGATTGGCTCAAAGATTGCAGATATCTTTGACTTCTCTACATTCCCAACGTAATAGTCCCTTCGTTTGATTATTTGCAATATTTTAATTTCATCTGCTTCAGTAACTTTATCGTTCAAAACATATTGCTGCAAATTTGTATCAAAATGATAGAATGTACTAATAAAATCCCTTTGGGTATCATCCACGCCAGATTCTGCTAAAATTCTTTCTGCTGATTCTTTACGAATGCGATACGGAATTGTTTTGAGTTGGTAATAATCCCCACTAGTATCTTGTCTTTTTGCATAGTATTGTAGCAAAAAATCAATTTCATCATGAGAAAGTATCGGAAAGACATGTTCTTCCATGACCGCAGTAGTGATCATCCTTGGAAGTGCTCTACGAATGTTGGAAACAAAACTATCGTCTTGGAAATATGTTCTTGTATATCGTTTGTCGAGAGGTAAAACTGCGGGGAGTTCTTCTTTTTCAAAAACCTTCATATATATCTACCGGAAATCTACTCTAGGATTAGTCCGTAGATTCCGATAGGATACAATTCAGCGCAACTAAATTAACAAGCTATTGACAAATTTATGTTTAATTCACCTAACAACAGTTACCGAGCAAGGAGCATAATGCACAACGCGATCAGAAACGCTACCCATAATGAATCTTCCAAGGATTCCATGGCCTCGGCTTCCGATCACGATCAAATCTGCCTTTTCTTTTTCAGCAAGTTTGCATATTTCTTCAGCGGGATATCCTTCTAAAATGACACGTTCCCATTTCACGGATGTTTCATCCAAAATAGGATGTATTTTTTCAAAACGTTGCTCAGAAATCCATTTGACTCGATCTTTTCCAGCCGGTGCTGCATCATAATAACCAGGCAAAGGGCCAAAATCTTCAATCACTTCAACGACGAAACATTTTGCATTACTTGCTTTCGCAATTGCCAATCCAAATTCCAGTGCTCTTGCAGAACTTGGTGAACCATCAATAGGGATGATCAGTTTTTGAATCAATTTTTCCATGTAAAAAGTTTACCACTTTATCTTAATTGTGAAAGTGAAATTCCATTGATAATTGTCAAAATTTCTTAAATTGAACGAATCCAAATTAGGAACCAAATCATCGGAAAAAAAATAAGGATAGAATTTGGTGGGATTATTTTTTCCCACCCTCATCTTCTTTCGTTAAGTAATAAGCAACGAGAATCGGAAGTGTCGTCACAAGAATAACAAAAACTGCAACCACATTTGTGACAGGTCTTTGTCTCGGACGAATGAACTCTGTTAACATCCAAATAGGAACTGTGGATTGTTGGCCTGCAGTAAATGTAGTGACTATCACTTCATCAAATGATAATGCGAATGACAACATACCACCAGCTAACAATGCAGTGGCGATATTTGGCAAAATCACAAATCGAAAGGTTTGCCAAGGGTTGGCACCTAAATCCATTGATGCTTCTACCATAGAATGAGAACTTCGCCTAAGTCTTGCGAGGACATTGTTATACACAGTAACAATACAAAATGTAGCATGCGCAATCACAATGGTCCAAGTGCTAAAAGGAATTCCAAATAGCGACATAGCAGAACGAAGAGATATCCCTGTCACAATTCCAGGAAGTGCAATGGGCAAAATTACAAGAAAGGAAATGACTTCCCTTCCAAAAAATTTACTTCTGTAAACAGCAAGGCAAGCCAAGGTTCCAAGGATGATGGCCATAATGGTAGAAATGGTAGCCACCTGCGAAGACAAAATGATGGCTTCCCAAATATCATTTCTTTCCCAAGCCACTCCAAACCACTTCAGCGTAAAACCTGGCAATGGAAATTGGAATGTTTTTTCATCAGTAGAAAACGCATACATGATGATGATAAAAATAGGGATATGGATGAACAAAAACCCTAGGATGGTTGCTACCCGAATTCCGATTGTACCTAAATTCCATTTAGAGGGCATCGAAGGCTCCTAATCGTTTTGCAATCATCAGGTAAACCATCATAATGATGATGGGGATTACAGAAAAAGCAGCCGCCAAAGGAATGTTACCTGCCGTTCCCTGGTGAGTGTAAACTGCCATCCCAATAAAATAACTAGAATTTCCAATGATGGTAGGGATGATATAATCACCTAACGTAAGAGAAAAAGTAAAAATGGAACCAGCGACAACTCCAGGAAAGGCCAAAGGCAATACCACTTTACGAAAGGTTTGCGCCGGCCCACCACCTAAATCGGATGATGCCTCAAGTAATGATTTAGGAATACGTTCTAACGAGGCTTGGATCGGAAGGATCATATACGGAAGCCAAATATAAACAAAAACAAGGAACATCCCAATGTAAGAAAATGATAGAGACGTTCCGCCAATCACCGGTATGGAAAGAATCACGTCTAACACATGTAAAAGTCCAAGTTCCTCTAAACACCAAGTGAGAATTCCTTCTTTTGCCATAATCAGTTTCCAGGAGTAAACTTTCACAAGGTAACTTGACCAAAGTGGTAACATCACTCCCAAATACAAAATGGGTTTTAGTTTAGGCCCTGCATACATCGCCATATAATATGCAATGGGAAATGCAATGATGGCACTTACGACAGTGACAGTAAATGCCATGGTTGTTGTGCGGATGATGATATCCCAATTTGTACTTTGGCGAAACAAATCATAATAAGATTCTAATGTAAATTCTCGTTTGATGACTCCTGAAAAAGAATCGATAGAGAAAAAACTTTGGATGAGAAGAGTAAAAAGAGAACCTAAATACACAACTCCAAGCCAAATAAGCAGTGGTGCAAGTAACAGAAAAATGACGAGTCCCTTCCGATAAAATAGAAAGGTAAAAAACTTATCTAGAGTGTTTGTCATTTACAAATCCTCAAAGTAAGTGCATATCCGAGTCTTTCCAACCCACAAGCACTTCCGATCCAACAGCAATGTGTTCTGCAGAGATTTTTAAGTTTTGGGTGGATGCAATGATCCGTGAACCACTCGGAGTTTCAAAATGCATTTTGGATGTAGCACCGGAATAAACTTGGCTTTTCAATATGGCTTTAAAAGTTCTATATCCCGTGGAGTGATTATCTTCCTTGGCGTTGGCAAATACATGGACTCGCTCTGGACGAATCATTCCTTTTCCATTTTGGCCGGTGAGTCTTTTCGTTTCTTCTAAAGAGAGAATATTAGAAGTTCCTACAAAGTTGGCGACAAACTCAGTTTTAGGACGATCGTATAATTCTTCTGGAGTGGCAATTTGTTCCACCTTTCCTTTGTTAAAGACTGCAATCCGATCAGACATCGAAAGTGCTTCTTCTTGGTCGTGTGTGACAAAAATAAAAGTGATCCCTACTTCTTTTTGAATGGCTTTTAGTTCCATTTGCATCTCTTCTCTGAGTTTGAGATCCAAAGCACCAAGTGGTTCATCGAGTAGTAAGACTCCAGGACGATTGATCAGTGCCCTTGCCAATGCAATCCTTTGCCGTTGCCCACCAGATAATTCCGATGGTTTACGATTTCCCACATCGGGCAAACGTACCATAGAAAGCATCTCCGCCACTCTTTGGCCTATTTCTTTTGTGGGAGTGTTTTTGATTTTTAATCCATACCCAACATTTTCAGCAACGGTCATGTGTGGGAATAAAGCATAGTCCTGAAAGACAGTATTCACATTTCTTTTGTAAGGTGGAATTCCGGTCACATCAACACCTTCCAAAAGAACCCTTCCTGAAGTGGTATCCTGAAAACCTGCCACCATACGAAGGCAGGTTGTTTTTCCCGACCCGGAAGGGCCTAACATTGAAAAGAATTCACCTTTTCTAATTCCGAAGGAGACATCATCCACCGCTATAAATTGATCGAATTTCCTTGTTACATTCTGAAATTCAACATCGTAAACTTGGTCCATTCCTTCTCCTTCAGTATTCTATGATGTTAGGATATTATTTACTTCCAATGATGGAAATATAATCTTCAGCCCATTTTTTATAAGGCACACATTTTCTTCCACCGGAACAATCTTCTTTTGGTGTTCTCCAAAAAGAGATTTTTTCAAAGTTATTGAATCCGTTGATGGCACAACCTGTATCACCAAGAAGAGCATTTCCTTTACAAGCAGAAGGAACAGATGGCACAGATCCAAACCAAGAAGCAAGATCACCTTGCACTTTTGGAGAAAGAGAGTGTTCTAACCATTTGTATGCACAGTTTACGTGTTTGGAATCTTTATGTAACATGGTGCTATCCGCCCAACCTGTTGCACCTTCATTCGGAACGATAGAAGCTACCGGTTGTTTTTCACCAACAAGTAAGTTTACTTGGAAAGGCCATGTAGAAGAAGCGACTAGTCCTTCTTTTTTGAAATCATCCACTTGAACCATTGCATCATGCCAATACTTTGGAACAAGTTGTCTTTGTTTTTTTAATAATTCAATAACAGCAGCGTATTGTTTTTCATCCAATTCGTAAGGATCTTGGATTCCGAGTTCTGGTTTTGCTTGTTTCAAATACAATGCAGCATCTGCAATGTAGATTGGACCATCAAACGCTTGTACACGCCCTTTGTTTGATTTTCCATCAGCCAAAACTTGTTCTTCAAAAACAACATTCCAACTAGTTGGCGCTTTTTTGAAAACTTTTGTATTGTACATAAGAACGTTTGGACCCCATTGGTAAGGAACACCGTAATGTTTTCCTTCTACAGTATGCCAAGGAGCATTTTGTAAACGAGAATCTACGTTTTTCCAACTAGGGATAAGGTCTGTATTGATTTCTTGCACCTTTCCACCAGCAACCAAACGTAAGGATGCATCACCAGATGCAGTCACAAGATCAAATCCACCTTCATTCATGAGTGCCACCATCTCATCAGATGTAGCGGCAGTTTTTACATTTACTTTACAGCCAGAACTTTTTTCAAATTCAGTGACCCAGTCATATCCTTTGTCTGTTTCACCACGTTCAATGTACCCCGGCCAAGCAACGATGGAAACTTCTCCTTCGCCTTGTCCGATTTCGGAAACCTTAGTTTCTTTTTTGCCGCAGGCAATCGTGAATGCGATTGCGAGAACTGCAACAGAAGAAATCACTCGTTTGTATGAATCGAATTTCATAAACCTATGTGCTCCTGGTTTTACTTATGTCAGGAATTAGATACCAACGATTCAAAATTAAGCAACCACTTCCTAGGTTTTCAAAAAAAAGGTAGGAATTTTTCTGCCGTGGGATTTCGATGAAAGCACAGGTTTCGTATGAAATACATCAAAGACAAAGACCTTTTCCGACAAGAAAACTTCATAGGTGGGGTTTGGTGCCCTGCAGAAAACAAAAAAGAAATTTTAGTGCATAACCCTGCAAACGGTGAAGTCATTGGAAACATTCCTCATTCAACAGAGAATGATACGGCAAATGCCATCCTATCTGCAAAAAAAGCACTCTCTGATTGGAAATCAAGGCCTGCAAAAGAAAGGGCAGGAATATTACGCAAATGGTTCCAACTTTTGATGGACAACCAAGAAGACCTAGCTCTCATCATGACCCAAGAACAAGGTAAGCCCCTAACGGAAGCTAGGGGAGAGATTGCTTACGCAGCATCTTATATCGAATGGTTCGGCGAAGAAGCAAAACGTTCTTATGGGGATATCATTCCATCTCACAGAAAAGATACAAGAATCCTTGTATTAAAAGAACCTATCGGTGTGGTGGGGACCATTACACCATGGAATTTTCCAGCAGCCATGCTTGCCAGAAAAGTGGCACCGGCCCTGGCCGCAGGTTGCACTGTTGTGTCAAAACCGGCGGAACTCACACCCTACTCTGCACTAGCAATGGCAGTTCTCGCGGAAAGAGCAGGACTCCCCAAAGGCGTATGGAATGTGTTAGTGGGTGATCCAATTAAAATTGGAAAAACCATTTTAGAAAGTAAAGAAGTTCGTAAACTGAGTTTTACTGGTTCCACAAAAACTGGGATCTATTTAATGGAAAAATCCGCGGCCACTTTAAAAAAACTTTCACTCGAGTTAGGTGGGAATGCACCATTTATAGTCTTTGAAGATGCAGACATGGACGAGGCCATCAAAGGCGCCATGTTATCCAAATATAGAAACACAGGACAAACTTGTGTTTGTGTGAATCGTTTTCTAGTACATGCCTCCGTTGCTGAAGTGTTTTCTAAAAAATTAGCAGAGAAAGCTAAGGAACTTGTGGTCGCCAATGGAATGGAACCAAATGCACAACAAGGCCCGCTGATAAACGATGCAGCTCTCACAAAAGTGAAATCACATATTGCTGATGCCATTTCCAAAGGTGCAAAAGTTCTCACAGGTGGGAAGGAACACAGTCTTGGTGGGAATTTTTTTGAACCCACCGTACTTTATCCGGTAAATTCATCCATGGTTGTCACAAAAGAAGAAACCTTTGGACCAGTTTCATGCATCCAAACCTTTCAAACAGAAGAAGAAGCCATCCAATTGGCCAACGACACTGACTTTGGACTCGCTTCCTATTTGTATACAAAAGATATGGCTCGCATTTTTAGAGTCGCCGAACAACTAGAATACGGAATGGTGGGAATTAACGAAGGACTCATATCTTCAGAACAAGTTCCTTTCGGTGGTGTCAAATTTTCAGGAATGGGACGCGAAGGTTCTAAATACGGACTCGATGATTATACAGTAACCAAATATCTCTGCCTCGGAGGAATCACATGACGGGCAATCAAAAACAAACAAACCAAACTCTATGGGAAAGAAGACTGGCAAACGTGCCACGAGGTGTCACAACCGCCTATCCAGTGTTTGCTGAAAAGGCAAAAAATGCAGAAATTTGGGATATCGAAGGAAAACGGTTCATTGACTTTGGGGGTGGAATTGGTGTCCAAAACACAGGTCACTGCCATCCGAAAGTGGTTGCTGCCATCCACAAACAAGTGGACCAAGTGCTTCACACTGCTTTCCAAATTATGCCTTATGAACCTTATATCGTTCTCGCTGAAAAACTAAATGCAAAAGCACCGATTGAGGGAGGAGCCAAAACTATACTTTTTTCTTCCGGCGCCGAAGCACTTGAAAATGCCGTGAAAATTGCAAGAGCAGCTACAGGACGACCAGGAATCATTAGTTTTCTTGGTGGATTTCATGGTAGAACCATGATGGCCCTTGCCCTCACAGGGAAAGTGGTTCCTTATAAAAAAGGTTTTGGACCCTTTGCCAGTGATGTTTATCACATTCCTTTTCCAATGGAATACCATGGTGTGACAGAAGATGATTCTATCAAAGCTCTAAACAATTTGTTTAAAGCAGACATTGATCCTTCTCGAGTGGCAGCCATCGCCATCGAACCCGTGCAAGGTGAAGGTGGTTTTTATATTGCTTCTCCGAGTTTCCTTAAAAAACTGAGAGCCATTTGTGATGAACATGGAATCCTTCTCATCGCTGATGAAGTACAATCCGGGTTTGCAAGAACAGGAAAACTGTTTGCGATCGAACATTCGGGAGTCAAACCAGATCTCATCACTACGGCAAAATCACTCGCAGCAGGGATGCCTCTTTCTGCTGTGATCGGAAAAACTTCCATTATGGATGCCGTAGAACCTGGTGGACTTGGTGGAACCTATGCTGGAAACCCAGTCGCTTGTGCCGCAGGAATTGCAGTGATGGATCTGATCGAAGAAGAAGGAATTTTAGAGAAGTCTGTCAAACTCGGTAAACTATTGATCTCAGAACTAAATGAAATCAAAAAATCTTATCCACATATTGGCGAAATACGAGGGTTAGGTGCTATGGTTGCATTCGAACTAGTAGAAAATGGTGATGCAAACAAACCGTCTGCTGATTTAGCAAAAAAACTAACAGCCAAAGCATTAGAACATGGACTTGTTTTACTTTCTTGTGGTGTGTATGGAAATGTAATCAGAATCCTTGTTCCGATTACCGCAGAAGATTCCATCGTCAAAGAGGGCTTAAGTATCATAACAAAATCACTAAAGGAAATCTAAAACTTACATGAAAGAATATAAACTTTGGATTGATGGAAAGTGGACAAACACAAGTGGTGGAAAACTCATGGACATCGAAGATCCAGCCACTGGCAAAAAAATTGCTAAGGTGATCGACGCAAGTGTGGCCGATGTTGACAAAGCTGCCAAAGCCGCACATAAAGCTTTTTATGATGGAAGATGGTCTGGCCTCACTCCAGGGGAACGTTCTAAAGCCATTTGGAAACTTGCTGATCTTTTAGAAGAAAAAACAAAAGAGTTTGCGAAAGCAGAATCCCTGAATGCAGGGAAACCTTATAAAAACTTAAGCCTTGCGGGTGACATTCCTTTTGCAGTCGATAACATTCGTTTTTTTGCAACAGCAGCTCGTGACGTACATGGAAGTCGTGCAAACGAATACCAACCTGGATACACTTCTATCTTACGCCGGGAACCCGTTGGTGTGGTAGGCCAAATTGCTCCTTGGAATTATCCTCTACTTATGGCCGTTTGGAAGTTTGGACCTGCTCTTGCTGCCGGTTGTACAATCATTCTAAAACCAGCACCAGGAACACCAATCACCTCTCTCATGTTAGCTGAGCTAACGAAAAAAGCAGGAATCCCTGATGGTGTGATCAATATTGTCACCGGTGGAAATGCCACAGGCCAAGCCATAGTCGACCATCCACTTGTCAGAATGGTTTCTCTTACCGGCTCCACAGGAACTGGAAAAAATATTATGAAGTCGGCTTCCGATTCCTTAAAACGAGTGCATTTAGAACTCGGGGGAAAAGCACCACTTCTAGTGTTTGATGATGTGGACGTAAATCTTTTTGCCGCCAAAGCGACATTTGGTGCCACTTGCAATTCAGGACAAGACTGCACTGCTGCCACTAGAATCATCGTTCCCAAATCCTTACAGAAAAAAATCACCAATGCTGTTGTGGATGCAATGAAAGCTGTACAAGTGGGTGATCCCTTTAATGACAAAACAGAAATGGGCCCACTCATCTCTGCCATCCACAGAGAACGTGTCCTTGGGTTTATGGATCGTGCCAAAAAACAAGGAGCAAAAATTCTCACTGGTGGATCTATCCCCAAAGGTCTAGACAAAGGATACTTTTTTGCACCGACTGTCATCACCGATGTCAAACAAAACTATGACATAGTGCAGAACGAAATTTTTGGTCCGGTTCTTACCATCCAAACTTACGACAAAGAAGAAGAAGGAATTAAACTGGCAAACGATGTCAATTACGGTCTTGCTTCTTCCATCTGGACAAAGGACATAGCGCGCGCTATGCGAGTTGCAAAACAATTTGAATTTGGAACCGTTTGGATCAATGATCATCTTCCTCTTGCATCGGAAACACCTCATGGTGGATTCAAACAATCAGGTTTTGGAAAGGATCTCTCTATCGAATCAGTAGGTGATTATTTGATCACTAAACATGTAATGGTGGGTGGGGTTTAAAAACTAAATTACAAATAAAGGCAATCGGATGTCTAAGAGACTATGGCATCTCAAAAGAATCCGATTGTTTCTATTTTTCAATGGTTAGCACCAAGATTCCATCTCTTTGATGATTTGGATAAACCAGGCACGATTGAGTCCATTCAAAAAGGTGCTGAATTAAAAGGATCCAATCTCTGGACTTTGATCTTTGCGATTTTTATTGCAAGCATCGGACTCAATGTCAACTCCACTGCTGTCATCATCGGCGCCATGCTCGTTTCTCCTCTAATGGGACCCATAGTCGGGATTGGATTTGCTGCCGCAACTAACGACTTTGACAACTTAAAAAAATTCCTTCGTGCATTGGCACTGGCCACACTCGCAAGTATAACCACTTCATTTATTTACTTTTCCTTATCACCGATTAGCGAAGCACAGTCGGAACTACTCGCAAGAACCTCACCAACCATTTACGATGCACTGATCGCCATCTTTGGTGGTGCCACAGGAATCATCGCCAATACAAGAAAAGAAAAAGGAACCGCCATTGCCGGTGTTGCCATTGCGACCGCTCTTATGCCCCCACTCTGTACTGCAGGGTATGGCCTTTCGCAAGGGAACTGGTCTTATTTTTTTGGCGCCAGTTATCTTTATCTAATCAATTCCATCTTCATTGCCATCACTACCTTTATTTTTGTTCGGTATATGGAATTTCCAAAAGTAAGTTGGGGTTTGTACAAAGAAAAAGAAAGAAAGGTAAAAATTTATTTAGGAATATTTACGCTGGTTCTTCTCATTCCATCCGTCTTTACTGCTTATCAAATTGTAAGGTCATCTTACTTTAAAGGAAAAGCAGAAGAATTCATTCGTAGTGAAATTTTAATTGATAACCGGCGAGTTCTGGAAAAAGAAATCAGATACGAAAAAGAACCGACCATTGAACTCACAATCATTGGCCCTAGAATTGATGAAACCCATGAGAAAGAATTACAAAACAAATTAAAGTATTACAACCTAACAAATACAAAACTTATCTTACACCAAGACCTATCCGCAACAAATGTAGATAAATTAAAATTCGAAATCCTATCTGAAATTTATAAAAACCAAATGAGTATTGGGCAAACAAACACAGAAATGGTCTCAAAAGAAATTCAGATTTTTTTTCCAAATCTAGTTTCTGCAAGTTTTACAAAAACCAAAAAGTTTGATATGAACCAAAACCTATATTTGGATACCAATCTTTTTGATTCGGAATGGACAAAACTCCCAACTCAAAAAGAAAAAATACAACTAGAACGATACTTACAACTACGAACGGGAGAAAAACAAATCGAACTGATTACAAGGGAAGTGTTAAAAAACTAGATTGAAAATCATCAGAATTTAAGTGTCTATTTTGAAAATTTAGGTAAAATGTTTTTAAACTAAAGCAGCTTGTTTTAAGAAGTCTTTAAAGGTGTCAATGTCCTTTGTGAAAAACACTGGTTTTGGTGCTTTTGTATCTTTCAAAAGAAACACGATCCCTTGGTTATGGAGAACCACTTGTTCTAATTCTTCAGGTGTGTATGTATAAGTTACATTTCCCGAATGAAACAAAAACTTTCCATTTTCTTCCCTCAAACTTCCCGAACCAATTCGTTTGAAATTTTTCAGGCCATCTTCCATAGAATCAATGTCTGATGATTCTTCACCAAACGTAAGTTTACCGGAATAATCCAAAAACAAAGTGCCTTCAATCTGAAACCTACTTTCCTTGGGAGCCTGAGGCTCTTGTTCCAAATTTCCGTCTTCTGTCGGAAGTAAAACTTCAGATTTTTGCACTACAGACGGAGTCACTTCTTCTGGCAAAGAATAGGAAAGGTGTTTGTCATCCGAGATGGCTCGTTCCCTTCGAATCCGCTCATCCAATTGGGGCGAAACAGAAGGGTTTTGTGGCATACGGTATTGCCCAGGGGTTTGTGTTTTTCTTGGCGAATAGGCAGCTGGTTTGGATTTTTGTGGGGATAGGGCTACGTAAACAAAACATAGGACACCCACAAGGATCATAGCAAAGGCTGCAAACAACATACTACCTATATTATCTTGCCAAACGACGATTCCCTTGATTACATTTTTTCTTTACAAGGGTTTCGGAAACGGAAACGCTTCCTTTATGTTCGAAGAAGAACCCTCTACCCTCAAAGAAAAAATCTATCGTGTGATTATTGCTCTCTTTTTATTTATATTGGTCGGAACCCTTATCATCACCTTTTTGCCTGGGGACGCCGAACAAAGCCTTGTAGGTGCCATCACTGGCCAAAATTCCACCAAAGCAGGGACCATCGCTGGTCGAAGCATTCCGGTGGACTACTTCAACGCAGCAAAACGTGATTGTTACTACCGCTACCAACAATACGGCCGGGAAACAGCCCAAAATCAGGAACTTCTCAATTCTTGTGCCTTTTCGACTGTTAAGGAAATTTATATTGCCAATGATATTGCAGCAGCCGTTGGTTTCCAAGTTTCGGAAATCAGCATCAAACGCGAGATGTCTAGGCAAGCCAGAGAAGTTCATAAAGAATCAGTTTCCCAAGCAGGGTATGGGGAAGAAGACTCTCGTTCCCTAACAGAAATCTACCAACAAATTTACCGTTCTGCCCCGATGAACTACCGTATCGATTCCGCTACCGGATACGCATTGTACCCTAACTTTTTGGACCAACCATTCACTCCCACTGAAAATGAAGTGGAATTGGAAGATGAGGCCAAACGGGCAAAAATTTCTTTCCGCATCGTTGCTGTATCCGAAGTCAACCTCCTGAATGCAGTGGAAGCCAAAATCAGTATTTCTGACGAAGAACTAAACAAAGAATACGAGAAAGAAAAAAAAGATGGGTCTCTTGCTAAGGATGCTTCGGGAAATTTCGTCAGTTTTGAATCAAGGAAACCCTTATTACTTTCAAAAATGAAATTTGATCGCAAAAGAAAAGAAGTCGAAATTTGGAAAGGTAGAATTGCTTCCAAAGTTTCCGAGCCAAATGCTCTGGAAGCCATTGCAGCAGAAACCCTCCAACCAATTGAAACGGTCTCCAATGTTTCTTTGTCTGACTTAAAACTGGTAACATCCAATCGTGGCAATAGCTACCGTTTGGCGAACTCTGCAAAATTTTGGGAAACTCTCGCAAACGATCCGTTTAGTAAAAAAACGGTAGTTGGTCCATTTTCCGATAACGATAAACAGGTTTATGTGGAATTTGGCGCATTAACCTACGGACAATCCACAGCCAAAAAACCGGCGGACCAAGCTGCAGATTTTTTGAAACAAAGGCAACTTCTTAGCTTTTTTCTTGAAATAAACCAGTCCTTAGCAGCAGAATACAACGTAGAGAAAAAAGGCCTTCTCTCTTTAGAATAATGCAAATTAAAGCCGACTTCATCAACCCCTTCCTGGAAGCAGCTACCATCGTGTTTCGCGATGTCCTACAACAGGATCTCATCCGAGGAAAAATCGGAATCAAGGATTCTCCTGCGCCAAGCCATGAAATTGCAATCATCATCGGTGTGGTGGGATCTTTTAGTGGGGAAGTGGTTTATAGTATGAACCTCGATGCTGCTTACAAAGTGTCTCGCAAACTGGTCCCAGGCCTTTCCGATGAAGATGTTAAAAATGAATACAAAGACATCCTAGGTGAGATTGCCAACATGACCACTGGTAATGCGATGAACATTTTTACCTCTGCTGGCCAATCTGTAGAAATTACTACACCTAACATCCAAGAAACAAATAACACTTCAGTTCGGTTCAATAAAAAACCAACTCTCTCTATTAACTTATATTCTAAGTTTGGAAGAATCGAAGTGAATGTTGCGATTGCTTAATCGCTAATTTTTAAATCGAAGAACCTAAAACCCGGAGTCTCTCTCGGGTTTCTTTTCTAAAATCATATCCAGGCACGGGAGTTTTTCCTTCCACTCCGTTCATATAGAGTTGATAGTATTTTAGTGCGCGTTCCAAATCTCGTTCTTCCCAACTACTTTCATAAACCTTTCCCAAGTAATAATGTGCTGGAAGAAACTCTGAAGATTCTTTAAAATTTTTTATGATATTCACAAGTTGGTGGGCAGCAGAACGAAATTCCTTTTTACGAATGAGTAAAACTGCCATCGCATAATGCGATCTAGGTGTAAGGTCAGGGTGTTTCGGAAACTCAGTCACAAGTTTTAAGTATTCTTTATATGCCTTTTCTTCTGAATCAGCATTTCCAATTCGATCCAAAGAGCGTGCCAGTTCAAATTGTGTTTTGATTTTGAGATCAGAATCTTCTTGTTTTTCGACAAGACCAGCGGAATCCTTTTCTTTCCCATCCAATCCAAAAAGATTTGTATTTTCCACTCGAGAGAACTTTGCAGCATCTCCTTCTTTTCCATAAGAATCAGCAAACTCCGATTCGGCGGATTTCTTTTGTCCTCTGGTTAAATAAGCCTTTCCTTTTTGGAAAGAAGCCTTGGATGGATCGATCACTTCCTTCTTTTTTTTCTTTTTATCCAAAGGTTTTGCGTTTGTAGCAGTAGTCTCTTGACGATCTGACGATTGATTCTTAGTTGTAGTTGATTCTGGATTGTTTTGATTGGAAGAAGAGTTTTGAGTTTTGGAATTAATTTCGGAGTTAGAACTTACTATCGATGAACCATCTGTTTGAAGGTTTGTTGGTTTCTCTGTTCGTTCATTTCCTGAATCTTTTGTCCAAGTTTCCGGGAATGGTAAAAACAATTCCGTTGTTTGGGCATATAGTATGGGATTACCGTTTAAGATGGCAAAACAAAAGAATAACGAAAATGACAAAATAAATTTACGAAACAACAACAAACCCTTCATCGTAAATTTTTTGGAATACGTTCTAAACTTCGAGGTTTCCCAAAACCTTCGTTTGATTCAGGAGGTTTCGGTAATTTCAAAGTTTCTAAATTTTTCTCTTCGTTTTTAGCCTTCACTTTTTTTTCCAAATCAGAAACTCGGTCTAACATCCTTTGCATACGAAGGTCTGATTCAGAATCGGATTCTGATCCAGTTTTTGAATCTTCTTTTGGTACAACCGGTTGGATATCGATCGGAGCAGGAATCAAACCATCACCTGACGGAGTATAGATGGGAGGAACCGATGTGTCTTCTGCTTTTCTATTTCTAAAGTCGTATTCTTTTCCTAAAAAATCTTGTTCTTCAGGGATTGTATCATGAGTGTATCCATTGGATTCTCTTTCACTGATAAAATCAAATTGCATCCGGCGATTGGATTCGTATTTTAAATCTTCAGGATCAGACATACGAACATCTTTTCTTTTCCGATTGTAGTCCCTTTCAATCTCAGTCAAAAACAAACTTCTAGTATCTTGGGCCAGTTGCATCCCTTGGGGTTTGGCATTTTCCCAACCGTTGGTCCATCCCACATAAATTGCCATAATTAGAAAAAATACAAATAATGAGATGGCGATTTTTTTGAGAAGGTCTTGGACTTGTGACGGAATTTTGTCCACGAGTCCATCAACAGCACCCATCATCTTTTGGGTGTCTACATTGACTTTGGGTATGTTTATATTTTTGATATCCACTGGTTACTCTTCCGAAATTTTAAAGACGACCCTTCGGTTGGTCCCGCGACCTTCTTCGGTCTGATTATCCGCTAATGGAACCGAGGGTCCAAATCCCATCACAGCAATCCGCATCTCTTCTATTTTATGTTTAGACTTTAAATAATTAGCAACCGAATTTGCTCTTTCCAGAGACAACTTTTGATTGGCAGATTTGGTTCCCACATTGTCCGTATGTCCTTCGATAAGAATCTTTAGATTTGCAGATTTCCTTAAAATACCTGCCAATCTGTCTAGTTCTGGCTCCGATTCCTTGGTGAGTTCTGCAGAACGGAAGGCAAAGAATAAATTGTTCATCACAATTTGGTTTCCTTTTTTCAACTTGGGAAGCACAAGAAGGACAGTTTTTTCTTTGTCTTCTTTTTCTTTACCCACCAAATTGAGGTTTTGTGAAACAGGGAGGTAACCTTCCTTCTCTCCATAAAACCCATAGTTTTCCTCATACGGAAGTATGATGCTAAATTCGCCAGTAGTTGGATCACTCACAGTCGAACCGATGGATTTTTTTCTAGTTAAAGATTCATACTGCACAAAAGCCGAAAGTGGTTTTCCTTCTTCATCAACTACCTTTCCTTTAATCACCACCACAGGTTCTGGTTGGAAATGATTGGGAATGGCCGCCATATACAATTCCCCTTCCCGAGAAACATAGGCCCAATTTCCCACTGCCGGGATGCTAAAAAAATTAACACCTCTTAGGTTAGAAGATAACTCTTGTGGTTCTGACCAAGAAGTCCAGGTATCATTTTGTCTTCTTGTGATAAAAATGGAGATTCCCTCTTTCCTTCCAGAGGAAGAGAAGTATAAGGTTTTGTCATCGGGAGCAAGGAAAGGTGCCATCTCCTCTTCACCAGTATTGATAGTATTTCCTAAATTGATCCCTTCTTCAAATATACCAGACTCATTTTGTAAACTTACATACAAATCCAACTTACCAAAATTTTTCTTTTGTTGGGCAGAATAAAGCAAAGTCCGACCACTCGATGCCAAAGCAGAACCACCAAACACCTGTTGGTTTGGATTGTCTGCTTTTTTATACCAATTGTAAAAACTAGGAAAATTAATTGGGGTTGGCATAGACCAACCTGATTCTGTTTTACGTGTTTTGTACAGAGGTGCCCGATTTTGAATTTTATCGGTTCGTTCCTTGTATTCCGTTTCTAACTTTGTCAAAACGATATGAAACTCTTTTGGATTTTGGGCTTCCCTGGATGCAATTTGAGATTTGTACATCATCTCTCGTTTTAAGTTATCCAACATCTCCTCTTCACCAAAATTACCAAAAACAAAAAGTTCATTCCCACCGGGAAGAGCAGAAATCACCGCAGATGGAAAACGGTTATTGAGTGGAGTAGGAAGTTGTTCTCCTTGCATCCAAAACCCGTATTGGTCTCGTTTGGCGGCCCAAATTTTCTGTGTGGACCTTCCCCCTTCCTTGACAAGGGCTGTCCAAAATAGAATTTTTCCATCTGGAGTACACTGCGGGTTAAACGAAAACAGGCCCCCAGTCACATAACGAGGGATTTTTTTTAAAGTCCAATCTGGTGTTTTGCCAGATTCGAATGGTTCCATTTCGTAACGAATGGGATTGCAAGTCTCACCTAACACATCGCATAACATCCGTATCTTTTTCCCAGCCAAGTAAGCCAATTCTTCTTGTAAAACACCTGACTGAATCCGAAAAACTTGTTTGTCTGTGCGGAGGAGATGTCCGGTATTTAAGAGGTCCCCCTCCAAAACCTGGATTCCATTTTTTATACTTTGTGAGCTTGTGAGCCCATTCCCAAAAAGGAGGAGAATGATGATGAGAATCCGTGCCATACCATACGAAATGTCGGTTGAAACCTCCGATTCCCTTAGAAAATTGACCTATGATCCAAGCTAGCGGCATTACAGTCTCCTTCGGGAAAAAACCTCTTTTCGAAAACGTCTCCATTAAATTCAAACCGGAATGCCGTTACGGTCTGATCGGAGCCAATGGTTCCGGAAAATCGACCTTTATGAAGGTTTTAGCCGGTATTTTGCAGCCTACAGCCGGTTCTGTTGTCGTAGACAAGGACAAAAAGGTAGGATACCTCAAACAGGACCACTACGAATACGAAAATGAGACTGTTCTAGGCACCGTCCTACGGGGAAATCCTGAACTTTGGAACCTTATGTCGGAACGAGATGTCATCTACGCGAAAGAGGACATGACAGACGAAGAAGGGATCAGAATTTCTGAAATTGAAGAACAATTTGCCGACATGGGTGGGTACGAAGCCGAATCTGTTGCCGGTGAACTTCTCGAAGGCCTAGGAATTCCCACCTCGGCCCATAGCCGTCCCTTAAACTTCCTCACTGGCGGATTCAAACTCCGAGTCCTTCTCGCCCAAGTATTATTTTTAAAACCAGATGTGCTGCTTCTAGATGAACCAACGAACCACTTAGATATCAAAACCATCCACTGGTTGGAAGAACTCCTAATCAATTATGAAGGTGTGGTCATCGTCATTTCCCACGACCGTCACTTCATTAACTCAGTAGCCACACATATTGCCGATTTGGATTATAATACCATCCGTATGTTCCCAGGAAACTACGATGACTTTATGATTGCAGCCGAACAATCTCGCGAACAACTGATGAGCGATAGTAAACGTGCTAAAGAAAAAATTGCCGACTTACAAGAGTTTGTTTCCAGATTCTCTGCTAACGCCAGTAAATCGAAACAAGCCACTTCTCGCCAAAAGATGATCGAAAAAATCAAAGCAGATATGGTGGATGTAAAACCATCTTCAAGAGTTGCACCTTACATTCGTTTCAAGGCTAAACGTACTCTTGGGAAAGATGTATTTGAAGCCATTAATATTTCAAAAGCCTATGATGAAAAACCAGTAATCAAAGAGTTTAGTACTTCGATTACAAAAGGCGAAAAAGTTGGGATTGTCGGCACAAACGGCGTTGGTAAAACTACCCTTCTCAAAATGTTATTAAAAAAATTAGAACCAGATTCTGGCCAAGTGAAATGGGGGGATTCTGTCGAAACTTCATTTTTTCCGCAAGACCACCGTGAGGCGATGGAACCAGATGCAGACACTCTTGTTGAATGGTTGTTACGTAATGCTCCTCAAGGAACAGAAGTGCAAGAAATTCGTGCCATCCTTGGACGGATGCTTTTTTCGGGTGATATGGCAAACAAATCCACGACTGTTCTTTCCGGAGGGGAAAAATCAAGGATGATCATTGGTAAAATGATCCTTGCCGGAGACAACGTCATTGCACTTGACGAACCAACAAACCACTTGGATTTAGAAACCATTGAAGCTTTAAACTACGCCTTATCCTTGTTTGAGGGAACTGTGATTTTAGTTTCTCACGATAGGGAGTTTATCTCTTCACTTTGTACAAGAATCATCGAAGTGACTCCAGAAGGTATTAAGGACTTCAAAGGAAACTACGAAGAATTTTTGGAGAGAGAAGGAAACGATTTTTACAAACGACTTACTGGTGGAGCCATTCTTTCTACTTAAAATTGTTTCTGCAGGGAAAGGTTGATCGACTGCATCTCCTTCCCTGCCATTAATTCCGTCACTAAACTAAAACTCCCCATACCAATGTTTAGACCCAAACTTCCGTATCCAAATCCAGACCGATGGTTGTGTCTTGTGGCAAGTCTAATGCCGATGGCACTGGGCGAAGAACCAAAGTCATCTGGATTTTCCATGGTAGAAATGGCAGCAAACCGACTCGCCTGAATAGCGGTAAAACCATGGTTATACACAAGGCCGATTCCAGGAATGATCGATAAAAATCCGATCGTATATTTATATTTTAAATCCAAAGAACCAGAGACAATTCTCGACTGATAAAACAAATCATTCTGGCCAATCCAACGACGTTTGTCTCCATCAATTCTAAATTGTGTGGGTCTTCTGTCATAGGAATTTAAATAAATATCTTGGTTGGTTTGAAATACCCCAATGCCGAAGGAAAATCCGGAATCAATTGGAAAGTATCTAAGGACAGCGCCATAATTAAATACGCGCCCCCTAACATCCGTATTCCTAATTTTTACAAAAGGGATATTCGCTTCGCCAAACTCATAAGGAAAAAAATGGGTAGTTAAATTCCATTGTTTTGCAGAAGGTCCATTCAGCCATTCACCTAAGTTCACCGTAAAACTTAGTGAAGGTGACGCAGCCACTCCTTTTTTCGGAAGAGTCCTTAGCTCCGAATTTTCATAATAAAAATCTCGAGCTTTTTCTTGGCCTTGTGAAACCGTATACCCAAGTCCCAATCGGTAACGTTCAACTTTGGATCCACCTGATTGGTTGGAATTTAAATTCTGTAAAACCGCATTGTCACCCATCGAACGAAGGAATCCATTCGTATAAATTCTGTCAAAAACTGGTTCTGCAAAATTTCCTAACAATTGGTATTCGCTCGGGATATTAGAACATTCTCCTCCCAAACAGAGAACTTGCGCCTCAATTGAATTTCCCATAAGAAAAAAAGGGAAACTAAAGAATAAAAAGGAGAATAAAAATCTCATATTTCCAACAAAACTAGTTAAATAGAAAACTTAACTTTTGTTACTTTAGATTGGAAAGCCAATCTAAAAAAAGTTCCATTGCTTTTTTGCGATGGGAAACTGTATTTTTTTCGGATTCAGGAACCTGGGAAAACCGTTTCCCAAATGGCGGAAAATAAAAAATTGGATCATAACCAAATCCATATTTACTTTCCACATCATAATCCTTACAAATAACACCGTCCACTCGGCCTTCAAATGAAACTGCATTGTCTGCATCTACATAACTTACTACACAACTATAGTATGCTTCTCGATTTACACTTTCACCTAACTTTTGTAAAAGAAATTCCGCACGTTCTTTGTCAGTAAGTCCTGGACCGCCATACCTTGCCGAATAGACACCAGGTTCCCCACCAAGAGCTGGAACAGATATCCCCGAATCGTCTGCAAAAGCAGGAAAACCAGTGAGCCGATAGAGTTCTTTTGATTTGATGAAGGAATTTCCGGTAAACGTTTTTTCCGTTTCTTCTGGAGAAAAGGTGATGCCTAAATCTTTTGGTAAGACTACCTCGTAACCGTAAGGCGATAGTAACATTTGCATTTCCTTCCACTTGTGTAAACTTCCGGACGCAAATGCTAACGTTCTTTTGGTCAGTGGGAATCTTCCTCGTCGAGTTGGAATCCTTCCATCGCAGCGGATAAATCAGGGAAAATTTCAAACACTTTGTCGAGCATAGTGATTTCAAAAAGTTGGATCAAATCTTCGTCTACAACGATGACCTTTATATCACCATTCATTGGCTTTAACTTGCGTTTGGTGGCAACAAAAATACCTAAAGCAGTAGAACAAATATGATGTACTTTGGTTAAATCCAGAATGATTTTTTTGACAGAACTTTGTGTAAGTTTCGAAAGTTCTTTTTCAATCTCATCGGAATCAACCTTGAGGATGGCCCCAGAAAACTTAATAATCCTTATGTCATCCTTGACTTGAACATCCATTCGATTCAATCACCCCCACTTAACAGTAAAACAACGCAAGATACCTTTCTAACACCAGCCTGTTTGTACAGCCTAGCGATTTCATTGACTGTGGCACCTGTCGTAAATATATCATCTACGATTAGAACATGAAGTCCTTCCATGATTCTATCACTTTTTGTGAATTGGAATGCCTTTTTTGCATGAAAAAACCGGTTCTCAAACCCTAACGAAGATTGTTTGTCCGATGAAACCTTACGCAAACTAGTATCTTCCCTGATTTTCCAAAGTTTTTTCCATTTGTTGAGTAGAGCAATGGAGGCATGGTACGGTCTTGGCCCCGATTTAGTTGAGGAGGGAACTAGAACCAAAAGATCGGGATTGTCTCTCTGAAATTCTCTAAAAAGGGATCTATGCCCTAAGCAGAAATATTCTGCAAGTAACCTCTCGTTTTCAAATTTCAAAGATTGAAATAAGGTTCTTTCAAATTTGTTTCGAATTTGCAGATAATAAACTTGGTCATAAAAAAGAAAGCGATCCAAAGGTGGTTTGACCTGCCTTCGATACTCAATTTGTTTTTGCGGTAAGTAGTTTTGTTTTGTGCAGGGTTTGCAAACAGCAGTTATTTCGGAAAAAAAATCGGAATTACCACAATTCACACAAAATTTTGGGAAAAAAAAGGATAAAAAAGAAACCCCTCTCATATCGAAAGGGGTTCACAACCGCAGACTTGCGGTTCTAATTTTTTTTGGTAAAATTACTTAGCAGGTGTTGTCGCAGCTGGAGTTTGCGTTTCTACCTTTGGAGCTTCAGTTGATTTTTGAATCGTAGAAGTTGGAGGAGTTAAATCTACAGTGAGTTTTACTTCCACAACATCAGATTGGTTACCCACATTGTCAACAGCCATAGCCTTGATCACATGGTCACCCTGTGTTTCGATTGCAATTGCTTCAACGTATGGTTTGTATTCTTCTTCGTCAATTTTGACTAAAACTTTTTTGATACCAGATTCTTTGTCAGTTGCATTGACATAGAAAACGTTACCTTTTCTTTGAAAGTTTTTTCCATTAATGTCAACCAATGGGAAAGATGGAACGATTTCAACAGTTGGTTTTACATCGTCTACAGTGATAATCAGAGAAGATTCTGGTGAAGCATTTCCTGACTTATCAGTGGCAGAATACTTTACTACGTTTGCTCCGCTATTTTCCAATTTGATTGGATCTGCATATGCTTTTGCTGCTTCTTGGTTGATGCTGAATTGGATTTTTTCAACACCTGTTTGTTGGTCTTCTGCAACGAGTGTATAAGTATTGTTTTTTGAAGCGAAAGGAACTCCATCTAAAACGAAAAACTGTTCTTGTGGCACCAAGCTCACTCTTGGAGCTGTGTTATCAACATGAACCACTAGAATTTTTGGAGTCTCTGCGTTTCCAACTTTATCTACAGAACGGTAGTAAATTTCAGTTAAACCTTCTTCCGCAATTCGAATTGGTTGAGTGAATTTTCTGTATTCGCCGTTTTTCGGTTTCCATTCGATAAAATCGATTGTGGAAGATTCGTCTTTTGCATCTAATGAAAAAGTAGTTTTACTTGTAATAAAAAGAGCAGATGCATCAGAAGAAGCTCCTGATTCATTTTTGTCACCCAATATGTCTTTTACAGTAGTCTCAACTTTATCAACACCGTTTTTGGTTTGAGTAGAAGCGGATTCTGTTTTTTTGATTGCCTGGTCTTTTGTGGAAGTAGTGGCTTTTGGTGCAGCAACTTGTGCTGTGATTTGGCCTGCGAAAGATATTGTCAGTATGGCCAAAAGATATTTGTGCGCCTGCATTTGTATAAGTCTCCTTTTTACAGATAAAACATATATATCCCCCTTCTAAGGAATTATTGTCAACATGATTGCACTGATAAACTTAAGGAAACTTACACTTTTTCTTTTCTTCTTTGGAATGGTTCCTGTTTTGGCTGAAGCTGGGATTTGGAGGGAAATTCTACTCGAAAACTTTGAATTGTCCAATTACAATCAGGAAAATTTACGCACAAAATTAGAAAAGGGAACGAAACTTCCAGAAATCACCCTTTCTGCCAATTTCACCGCCCCGATTCCAGGTTCCAAACAAGCATTGGTTTTACGGATTCCCAAAGATGCCAATTTTCCTTTTTCATTGTACTTTCCAAAACCAATTGAAGTAAATGCCTTTATCAAAGAAATTACAATCCCCATTTATTCTTCACAATCCAACGGGAACCTAACACTGATCATAGAATCACAAGATGCAGAAGTTAGGCAATTGAATTTGACTTCATTGAACTATCGAGGTTGGAAACCCATTACAGTATCCATTTCCAAAAATTTTGATCAAAACGATCGAGTTTTTCTACAAAAGAGTTCTATTCGAATCCTTGGTTTTTTTTATTTACCTTATGAAAATAATGATCCTAACCAAGAGGTATTGATTGCCATCGATGACATAACTGCAATTGTGCGAGATAAATATAGGCCTCTTCGTAACAAAGAAATCCTTCTCGAAGATTAAATTTTCGCACCTAGGGATCAATTCTTTCTGTAAAAAAACTCTTTTCTTCATAACCTCATGACCGAACCTGATCCTAAATGGAAATGGAACTGTCCCTCGAACAATACGAAACCCTACTCAAGTTAGTGTACATGGGGGATTGGGTCATTTCCACCTTGCAAGCCAAGGATCGTTCGGAAGATGAGCCCGATACAGACTCTCGTTTTGCCGATGTAGTTCGTCATGTGTTTGCTCAAGCGGACCACGCAGGACTCGGCAATATTGTACAAATTGATCAAAACAACGGGGAACCGTATTTGACCCGAGAATTTGAAGAAGAAAGTGGTCTCGTTGATATTTTAGAAGATTATGAAGATGAAGTTTTCTGGCAAGCCCTCATCGAACGGCTGGCGCATAGAGATTTCCTTCGCCATTACGGCGAAACTGCCATTTCCCAAATGGCAATTGAAGAAAGAATCGAAAAAGAAACTCCTTTCCATGACAAATGGGCACAAGAGTTTCACGAAAACGGTCTAGAAAATTTAAAGATCTAAACCTTTCTCTCTTTACCAAATCCAATTTGTTGGATGATTCACAAAAAGGCAACTAACACCTGTGTCACAAGAATTCGTTTTTTGTTTTAGTTTCTGCGATTTTCTTGTTTGAATTTAGGCCAAAGTAATTTATCTTCTCGTTCTTTTTTTCGATTCATCGACTCTGTGAGTCGTGTTCTTAAAATGTATTCTATTTGGTCTTTTGTTTGAAGTGGCAAACGATCTGCATCAGAAATATTTCCAAGATCTCTTAACAACAGTTGAATTGCTTCATATGCATGTTCATTCAAAAAGTCACCGTTTGTTGGT
Organism: Leptospira harrisiae; assembly: GCF_002811945.1. Taxonomy (NCBI): domain Bacteria; kingdom Pseudomonadati; phylum Spirochaetota; class Leptospiria; order Leptospirales; family Leptospiraceae; genus Leptospira; species Leptospira harrisiae. The sequence goes on from NZ_NPDX01000004.1 coordinate 158,098, forward strand.
AGGTTGGAAATTCGATTCCAAGTTTTGATGGCTTCTGATTGGAGTTTTGTATCTTTACGACTGTTCCCGGCTTCCCAAAGAACCCTCCCCTTTTCAAAATATCCATCTTTGATTCGGTACCCCTTTGGTGTTTTTGAAATTAACGTCTCTAAAATATCGATTCGCTTTTTAGAATAAACTTCCTCTACATCTTTATTCGTGAGTATTTTTTTTTCACGTAAAAGTTTTTTATATTTTTCATCCACTCGTCGTAAAGTTTCATAACGCAAAGTTTGTTTTTGTTCTGGTGTTGCCAGTTTCAAATATTCCTTTGCCTGAAAGTATTGTTCGAGCGCCCGACTTTGAATTTCATAAATATTCTCAATCGTAAATAGTATTTCTGTTCCTGTATTTGTCCCCAAATTTGCAGAAAGCGCCGCCATCATTTGCCTAAGAAAATCTTCTTTGTTTAAGTTCTCCTGAAAATAATCAATAGCAAAATAACTGGGATCACCACTAAAAGGATATGCTAATCTTTGTAAGTTTTCGTAATACAAATCTCTAACAAAATAACTAAGATCTCCTTTGTCTGGATCATAACCCATAAACCTAGAGATAAACTCATCCAATTGTTTTTCTTTTTTTTGTTTGAGCGTTTTATCTAAATAACGAGCCCGATCTTCTTTTGGCATTGATAAAGGAGACTTTGGCAGAGCCTCTCCTTCTTTGGAAATCCTCATTGTGATCGGTGGCGAAGATTCATCTCCCTTTCGAAACTCTTCTATGATGCGGTTTCTTTCTTTATGGACAAATAAATTATCTTCTGCATTTTCAATATCCACATGAAAAGGGTCACGAATTCCCTTTACAGTGGGTAGTACATCTTTAACAATGATATCTTCAAAATCACGATTCCGTTTGATATACGAATCTGCAACACCTGAGTTTTCACTGATTTGGTCGTAATCATTTTTGAATTGTTTACGTAAAGAGGATGTCCCTTCCAAATCTTTGACTAAATTTTCCCACTGACTCCCCTTATATTTGCCTTTGGAAAATCCATTTCCATCACCTTCCTCTCCCTCTTCTCCTTCACCAGGTTCTTCAGAAGATTCAGCATTTCCAGTTTCTCCTCCAATTTTACCAAAGTTCATTTGAAAAGTGAGTTCTTTTTCTCCTTCCTGCTCGTAAATCCAAGCTGGACCGCAAAGAATTTTTTGATAAGGAGATTCTACGTTGTTGAAGGAATATATAATTAATGTTATGTGGAAAACAACCGAAATATAGAGAGCAATATAGAACCTGCTTTCAAATAAAAATTTAAGGATTCCTTTTTGCATAAAAGAAAAACGCTAACCCAACAATTCCCATATACAAATAAGAAAGTAGATTTCCATACAATCTATAAAAAGTCATTTCACCTGGAATTACTTGAACTTTTTTGCGAATGATAGCCGTTGTTTCGATAGGAGTAAAATCATTATCAATGTTGCGACCAAGATGATCCGTAAAAACCGACGTGCCAGAGTTAGTTGAACGAACAATCCACTTACGAAATTCTATTGCACGAAGTCGACCTAACGTATGGTGTTGGTATGTTTCTACTGAATTTCCATACCACTTGTCATTGGTTACATTGACAATGAAATCAGGATCACCAGAAAACTTTCTCACAAACTCGGAGATGATTACTTCATAACAAATCAAAGGCAAAAAACTGCCGATTTGTTTTTCTTCCACTCTGTCCTTGGAATAATATTCCCTAACTGCTGCGGGTCCCATCGTCACAGTATCTTCAAAATGAAGGTCTTTTGTTTGCGTAGAACTCGTCTTTCTTGGTTCATAATAAGGAATTAAATTTAGATTGGTTCCCGGTGCAAACTGTCCGGTTTGTCCAGACAAAGCATACATCCAATCAAATGGCATATACTCCCCAAAGATTAGCAAAAAAACCTTTTGGTAACTATTCCTTCTTTCTCCGTTGGGATTCATAATCACAGAAGAATTATACATCCGAACATCTCGTCGAGAGACCCGACCGGGTGGGGCATCTGGATTTAGGTCTGCATCCAATTCATTATAAAATAGATTTGTTCCATGCCTTAAACTAATAATGGCCATTAGCGATTCAAACTGATGCCAATAAATGCGACTGTACCGAGTGATATCAGAATCATGGGTTGTAAAAAAAGGCACACCAGACTCTGGTAAAACCACTAGATCCACGGGGTTTTCTTTTAATTCTCTCTCCGTCATAGAATCGATTCGTGCCATTAAATTTCGAATCTCTTCAATAGGATTTCTGCCGTCTCGAAATTCCAAAGGTGCATTTGGTTGTACGATTAGGACATCCCTTTCAGCGATCGGTTTTACCTTGGACCATTTTTGGAATAAGTAATATCCGTTCCCAAAAAACAAAACCAGAACCAAAACAAAACCAAGTCCACCGAATAAAAATTGTTTTTGAAAACCTTTGTGTTTCGAAAGAAAGTTTGTCAGTAACCTAAAAAAAGTTTTTGGTTTTCTTAAATAAAATAAATAATAAGAAACAAAAAACAAAAATGCGGACAATCCGTACGCACTCGTATATTCAGCGTTTTGTGCTAAAATATGATTTTCGGCGACAACATTCCCAAAATACCAGGGGAAAACTTGGGGAGTGAAAAATTCGGCAAAAAGAATTGAAAACGAAGCAATGAGAGGAAAAAATCGCCCTACTCGTTTGGCTAAAAAAGAAAAAACCAAAAGATAAACAGGAAATTTAAAATTCAAAAGAATCGCAGAACCAATAAAAATAGGAACAGCTAAATACCAATCAAATCCACCAAAAACAGTGGTCATATGGTAAATCCAATGGAAGGAAATGAAATAAAATAGAATTGAAAAACCAAGCCCGTGAAAAATTAGTTTTTTCCACTCACCACGATTTCTTTTTTCAATGAGAAAAAGACCAAAGGGAGCAAACCAAACAAAAAAAGGTAAATTTAGGGGTGCAAATGAGAGAAAAGAAAATGCAGCAGTGATCGAATAACAAAAAACGGATATGAACCCTTCGCGTGAAATTAAAAAACGTATCAGCTTCATATCCGTTAGACTACTAAAATTAAATTACGATTTGTTGTAGTTATTGTTACCGTTTTGCACTTTTGTAAAAATCATTTTACCAGCAGCGGTTTGGATGATACTTGTGACAACCACTCGCACATCTTTACCAACTAAGTGACCACCGTTTTCAATCACAACCATGGTTCCATCTTCTAAATAACCGATCCCTTGGTTTTCGTCCTTTCCTTCTTTGATGACGGAAATTTGGAATTCTTCCCCAGGAAGAACCACTGGTTTCAGAGCATTCGCAAGATTGTTTAAGTTGAGAACGCGAACCCCTTGTAACTCAGCCACTTTGTTTAAGTTGAAGTCGTTGGTAACAACTGCCCCACCAGTATCACGTGCTAGTTTGACTAGTTTTGCATCGACTTCTCTTGTGTCTGAATAATCAGTATAAGTGATTTTTACTTCAATAGAACCTTTTCTTTGGAGTTTGTTCAACATCTCGAGGCCTCGTCGACCACGAGCTCGTTTGATAGGATCTGAAGAATCGGAGATAAGTTGGATCTCACGTAACACAAAATTTGGAAGGATGAGTGGACCATCTAAAAAATGTGTGTCTGCAATATCCAAAATACGACCATCGATGACAACAGACGTATCTAAAATTTTATCGCGAATTTGACTGTTTCCTGTTTCTAGTCCAGGAATTTGGAAACTGGATCCACCTGCAGAACTTCCGCCTCCGAAAATACCAAGTCCAGGTTTTTTAGCAAAAGCCACTCCCGTTTTGATTCCTGTTAAAAACAAAAGAACCGCAACAAAAATTGCAATGGATTTATAACCAGATTCGTTTAAGAGGCTGACAGGGAATGCAGCAATGGACAAACCGAGGAGGGCTCCAACGCTTGCACAAAGTACAACATCGGCTTTGATTTCAGGGAACAATTTTCTTTCACCTAACACGAGCACTAGGGAATACGTGAGAATGATTCCAGCAAGAGACCCCGCCAAAACGAGGTTTTGCGATTCTGAATATAAGAAGAAAAACGATACCGAAGAGACAAAAATTGTCCCAAGGGTTGAAAGTAAGTGTTTCATAACTCAATCCTTGTAAAAGAGTTGAGCAAAAACGGAAGTTTATTCTAAATCTAGATCATCATCCAATTCTTTTGGAGGTGGTGCTGGAGCCAATCCCTGAACCGAAGCCGCAAGCACGTCTGAGACGATGTTTCCTGCTTCTTCTTGGGGTACACCTTTACTAAGTGCAATTTCCATCTTTACTAAATTATAGGCGCTCTCATAGAGCTTTCTTTCCATAATGGAAAGTTCTTTGCCATAGGCACGTCTGTAAAGATTACGGCAAACATCAGCCACTTCGAAAATGGAACCAGATTTAATCTTGTTCATATTGTTCTGGTAACGGACTTTCCAGTCCTCTTCCGTGTCGACCTCATCCTTTTTTAGGAGAGTGAGAACTTTTTTGATCTCTTTTTTATCAATGATCGACCGGATACCCACATCCATTGCCCGATCCACAGGGATAGAGACCTTCATTTTGGAACCTTGAATTTCCAAACTGTAACAGTCTTTTTTCTTTCCCAGAATCAGCTTTTTCGCAACTTCTGTGACTTCACCTACACCATGGATAGGGTATACAACGTAGTCCCCAACCTTGAATTTAGGCTCTTTAGTTTTTTCGTTTAGTTTTTTTGTAGCCAAGTAAGTATAATAACTTCCGTAAATACTCTTGCCATGAGTATACCTGAAAATTGACGAATGTCAAGGAAGTTGGCAAAAATAGTTCAGAATCGAATAGTTTTTACTTGGGCATCGGACAAAGCAGGAAGTTTGGACTTAACAGCTTCCAAAGTTTCCTTTGCGTCTTCCAAACGGTAAAAATATCCGGCAAAGAGTTTGCCCGTTGAAGTACGAAAGATCCTTCCTCGCAGACTAGGATTTGTATCAATTAACTGTTTTCCGACAGCCACGGCTTCTTCCGGTGTGAAATCCCCAATTTGAACCATATAATTGATCTGGTCATTTTTCGGAGGGAACTTCAAAGTTTGCGGGAATGGAGATCCAACGGATGGGCTCGGTTCATTGGACTGGTTCCCTTCCTTATCCCTACCCTCTTCTTCTGGGTTTGCCGTTGTGACTTTGGGTGCCGGTAACCTTTGTGTTGCACCGACATTCGAAAAGGAAGTCTCCGAGTTTTCTTTAAATTTAGTTTCTTTTTGGCCTAGTTGGATGCCTACCACCATACCGGAAGTGAACAATAAAATTCCACCAATGAGAAGAATGAAGGCCGATTTAGGCTTTTGAGTGTTACCGAGATAAGAATGTGTTTGTGGAGAATAGGATGGAACCTCACCTTCTAAAGGTCGGCCGGATCTAAGCTTTCTCGAATAGTCTATATTTTGCATGGGCGTTCCGGTATCTCTATTACTTTAATTGTCGGACACCAATTCGAAAAAATAGAATTGTTTTTTAATGAAAACAGAATGATTCCAAATTCACCTAGATCGTAGTTGAATCCACTAGTCCTAGTTCAAAAATGTGATAACAAAATCGTGAATTGCCCTCTTTGTGAATCTGAATCAAACCAGTTTTTTACCAATCGGTTTCGCTCTTACAATCGATGCCGAAATTGCCTTTCTATCTTTATGGATCCAAAGTTTTGGCCAAATCAAGAGGAAGAGAAACAAAGATATTTAGAACACAATAACGATGTGAAAGACATCCGTTACCAAAACTTTTTAAAGCCTATAGTGGAAAAGGTTTTGTTAAATCAAAAATCTACAGATCGTGGATTGGATTATGGAGCCGGACCCGGTCCTGTCGTTCAATATCTATTGAATGAAGCTGGTTATCCCATCCATTTGTATGATCCCTTTTTTCATAATGATCCAGAAAAAATCAAACAATCTTATGATTACATCATCCTGACAGAAGTGGTAGAACATTTCCATTTTCCAAAAAATGAATTTCAAACTTTATACAATTTATTAAATCCAAACGGAAGCCTTTATATCCTAACTCATCCGTATGATGACGATATAGATTTCGAAAAATGGTATTACAAAAACGACCAAACACATACTTTCTTTTATACAAAAGAATCTTTCGTATGGATCTTAAATCATTATGGATTCAAAAACTTGGAAATTGAGGATCGAATCATTCAATTCAAAAAGTAAACTCTCCACGGATTTGATATTTTAAGTTTTTTCTCTTAACTCAATTAATTTAGAATTATCCGGCTCCAATATTTCAATTTGTTTGAGTATGTATACAAATCTGTCTTTATCTCCACTTAACCGACAAACATCTGCTAAGTGAACCAAATTTCCAATATTTGAAGGCTGCCGCAACCTCACTCTTTCACTTAACTCTTGAGACTCTTCTAAAAAGGATTTTGATTTGTAAATAGAATACAGCCGTTTGTATAAAACAGAGGTATGAAACATCCATCTTGTGTCGGATGGGAAATTTTCCAATGCCAAACTTGCATATTCCATTGCCTTAAGTAATACACCTTCTTTCTCATATAACCTAGTTATATATTTTAATTCCTTAATGGATATTTCTAAAGCTGAATTATAAGACAAAAGTACATCCAAAGCTTTGCTATATTGTTTTAGTTTAATAAACTTCTTAGCCTCTTTCCAGTAAACTCCCGGTTTAGTAAAAGACCCTAATTTATATTCCAATGAAATCAAACTTAAATCATCCGAGAACTTCCCTTTTGTCTTCAAAATAGAGATCACATTTTTAATATCTCCATCAGATTCCTCAAGACAGTTTAAAATTAAATTTTGATCTTCGTTAATTTCACGATACCTTCCTGATTCCGATATTACAAGATCATCCTTACCATCCGAACCACAAATTATTTTATCTCCTTTTTGCATTTGAAAAACTGAAATAAATCGATTGGTTGGAACTTCCATTACACCTAATTTATAATAATGAATTTCATCTTCTATAAATCTTGCTTTTCCATCTCGATATAAAATGACCCAAGGATGTTCTAAATTAATAAAGTATAAAGTTCCAGTTGATTCTTCAAGGAGTCCGAGAACTGCGGATACCAACATTGCCCCATCAAAAGTTTCAAAGATTTTTTGAAGGTCAAGATAACAATCATGTAACCATCTTTCAGGTGACCTATTCGATGAAGTTGGATCCATTTTCGAACGGATGACGATGGAATTATAAACTGCCCCAAGGACAATTGCACCACCTGCACCTTGGATAGACTTACCCATTGCATCCCCATTAATAAAGGCTTTGTATCGTTTACCCTGCAAGATTAAATTATAAACAGATACATAATCACCACCTAACTGGTATTCCTTGCTCCTGAACTTAAATTTTTTGTATTGATTGACAATAGTATCAATATTTAGAGCATTCCCATCAGTTTCATGCCCCAACAAAGGTTCCAACAGCAATGATGTTAAAAAATAATCTCCGTCTTGCTGAGACTTTAATGTCTGTATTTCTTCAACAGTTTTGGTAACTTCTTCATTTTTATTAATAATTAGTTTGTGGTTTAAAAAAGAATGAAATCGATATCTTTCCATAATGAGACCACTAAAAATCCCAAGAACATAACTAATTGCTAAGTTTTGCATCGAATAACTTGCCGCTGCCGTGCTTAGATCAGGTTTATATACAATGACTGAAATAAAAAAAAGCAATATAGAGATAGGATAGTAGAAAAATAAAGTTTTTCTAGGGAGTGGTAAAAAAGGAAGGATCATCACGAGCATCTGGTATCCAGAAACATAAGGTGCATCGTCTGCGATCCGACCTGTATAATATGCGGCCGTGAACAAGAGGTAAGCATAAGTGAGGTAAGCCCATGTAAGTCCTTCCCAAGAAGAAAACTTGTTTTTAAAATGATTGTAGAAAATAAAAACAATATAGGAAAAACAAAAGAGGCTATATCCAATGCGAAAGTAAAATAATTCGGGAAATTCGGGATGGAGTTTTGCATCCGTATCAAATGCAAAACCTAACATACCAAAGACGCCAATGATACTTCCGGGAATTTGAATGATTCGAGTGTGTCTGTCTAATTCCTTTACGTAATCGTCGTTATAGATTTTCCTCTCAGGAATTAGATCTAAAAATTGTGAGAGAATCGTTTTTAGGTAGTGATACACGATTCTTCATTAGACGAAAAAGCCCGCACGAGGGCGGGCTTCTTTGAAAATGTTTTGTCTATTTTTTTCTAGAAGAATGGTTTTGCTGGGAACTCTGTCGAAGGAGCAATCCTAGAAATAATGTCTCCAAAAGAGAAAGCAAACAACAGTGCCAAGAAGGCAAATGCAGATAGGAAAATAACACGGTTCAGCATATTATCATACTTTAAATGCATGAAGTAAGCCAAAACGAAAAAAGCCTTACATGTTGCCACAGCCATTGCGACAATCATGTTCCACTTTCCTAAATCATATTGCGCTACCCAAACTGTGATGAATGTTCCAAAGAATAAGGCTAAAAGAACAAAAACATATGTTTTAATCGAAATCACATGGTGATCCGGTTCTTCTTCCTCTTCTCCATCTTCAACCCACATGGAAGCAGAAGCATGGTCTTCTTTGTGATCTTCATCACCCATAACAAATTTCAATAACTTGTTATCTTTGTTTTCTTCTGTAAATTTTGCAAAACGATCTGTTTGAAAAAACTGACCGAACCAGTTTACGATAAATCCTAAAATGGTAGCAGTTGCAATCCCCGGAGCAAAGATTCCAAATCCAAGAATTGGAGTGAACACCGCAACGAGGGCTATGAAGTAAAGTCCGTAATTGATTACGTATTCCATTCGATAATACCTTTTATCCTACCAAATAAAGAAGTGGAAAGAGGTAAATCCATACCAAATCCACAACGTGCCAGAAAAGACCCACACCTTCAACAGGAGTGTAATATTCAGGACCAACCTTTCTTCGAAGAGTTTTGATAAAAACCCAGAAGATAAGGAAAGCGCCAGCTACTACGTGAACTCCGTGAAGACCCGTCATAACAAAGTAAAAGCCGTAAAACATTTCCCATTTTGGCTGTGAGATCACCGCTTTCAAACGAGTGACTTCTTCTGCGCTTACATGGTTCTTTTCTAGTTCTGCAGGATTTTTTAAGAGAGCGGAAATTTTAGATTCACACTCTGCTCTTTTTCCACCTGCCCCACAAGAAGGATCAACTAACGAAAATTTGCCGGGAACAGTTCCTACATGGAACTTGTGGCTGTATTCGAAGTATTTAATTACCATGAAGGCACCAGCACAAGCTATGGTTAAGGCAAGCATGATAGCTGCAATTTTATGCAAACCACGTTGCACGTAGTTAATCGCAGCAGCCATGGTGAAGGAACTGATCAGAAGGACTACGGTGTTTACCGCGCCCATTTTCCAATCCAATGTTTCCGAACCATTTTTAAAAACAGTTGGGTAAAGAGAATGATAGATGAGGTAACCTACGAATAGGCCACCGAACATCAGGATTTCAGTGCAAAGGAATAACCAGATTCCTTGTTTGGAAGAGGCATATTGGTGTTCTGCACTCTTAAAATGGTGTTGATGTTGAAATTCACTTGAAGAACTAACGGAAGTCATATGGCCCTGCAGTTACTGTTGGAGTATTGATAAAGTTTTCGTGTGGAGGAGGAGAAGACGTTTGCCATTCGAGTGTTTTTGCACCCCAAGGGTTGTCAGAAGCTTTTTCCCCTTTGAAAATTCCATGAATGATTGTGATAAGGCCCGCCAAAAATCCGAGACCAATCAGCCAAGAACCTACAGTTGAGATTTGGTTGAGGTTTGTATATTCAGGTAGGTAATCAAAGTAACGTCTTGGCATTCCCATTGCTCCGAGGACAAATTGTGGGAAGAAGGTTACGTTGAATCCAGTAAAGATGAGAACCCAAGAAATACGTCCACCAAGATCAGAAGTCATCCTTCCAAACATTTTTGGAAACCAGTAAAAAATACCGCCCATGAGTGCCATAAGTGTTCCGCCCACCATTACGTAATGAAAGTGAGCAACTACGAAGTATGTATCATGGAAGTGAACGTCCATACCAGTTGATGCAAGGAATACTCCTGTCAAACCACCGATAGTAAAGAGAAACATAAAACCAAGAGCGAAGAGCATTGGCGCTTCGAAGGTAACAGTTCCGCGATACATTGTAGAGATCCAGTTGAAGAGTTTGATAGCGGTTGGAACCCCAACAAACATTGTGATGATGGAGAAGATGATACCAGCTAGAGTGGATTGACCAGAAACAAACATATGGTGTCCCCAAACAAGGAAGGAAACTGCCGCAATCGCTACTGATGAATAAGCAATCGCACGGTAACCGAAAATTGTTTTTTTGGAGAACGCAGTGATGAGTTCAGAAATCACACCCATCGCAGGAAGGATCATGATATAAACCGCAGGGTGAGAGTAGAACCAGAAGAAGTGTTGGAATAACACTGGGTCTCCACCAAGATCTGGATCAAAAATCCCTACTCCAAGAGTTTTTTCTGCTCCGATGAGGAGAAGAGTGATCGCAAGGATTGGTGTTGCAAGGATTTGAATGATAGAAGTGGAATACAAAGCCCAAATCATCAGTGGGATTCGATCCATTGTCATTCCAGGAGCCCTTAGTTTATGAGTGGTTACGATGAAGTTTAGTCCTGTTAAGATGGAAGAAAAACCCATTGTAAATGCACCCAAAACAAGCAAAATCACTCCATTGGAAGTTTTTGCAGTCGAGTAAGGAGTATAAAATGTCCAACCTGTATCTACTTGGTTAAAGATCATGGAAGAAGCAGCAATGGCAGCTCCTGCAATGAAAATGTAGTAAGAGGCAAGGTTTAACCTTGGGAAAGCTACGTCTTTAGCACCCAATTGGATGGGTAGAACAAAGTTTCCAAGGAAAGCAGGAATTCCAGGAATGATTACCATAAATACCATGATGGCACCATGGAAGGTCATAAACTTATTGTAAGTATCTGGTTCCAAAAGTGGCGTAGCGCCAAATTTTGCTAGATGCAAACGAATCCCTAAAGCAAAGAATCCACCGATTAAGAAAAGGGTAGAAACTGTTGCAAAGTACATAAGACCAATGCGTTTGTGGTCCAGAGTGGTCATCCAAGACCAGATTCCGGATCCGTGGTTCAGATAATTATGGTCTGTGTGACCATGTTCGGTTTTTGTATGTGCTGAACTCATCTCTCTTCCTTATTTAATGGATTTGATATATTCAATTAGGTTGGCAACGTCTTCGTCAGACAATTGGCCTTGGAAAGTTGGCATCACCGGTTGGTAAGTATCTACAACTTTAGCAGTAGAAACAAGAATGGATTCACGAAGATAATTCTCATCCGCTTTTGTTTTGCTACCATCTGTAAATTTACGCTCAGAACCAAAAAGTCCTTTCATTGTAGGTCCAACGACTCTAGATCCATCGACCGAGTGGCAGGCTGCACAAGCTTTCTGAGCAAAGAGTGTTTTTCCAAGATCCGCAGGAGTGTCCGCCCCTTTTTTCTCAGCATGATACCAAGCTGCGTATTCCTCAGAAGGAATGGCTTTGATTTTGATCATCATACCAGAGTGTTTGGTTCCGCAGTACTCTGTACAAAAAACGATGTATTCGCCCGGTTGTTTTGGTTCGAACCAAAGTTGAGTGAGTTTTCCTGGAACCGCATCTTGTTTGGTGCGGAAAGCAGGAACATAGAAACTATGAATGACATCTTTAGAAGTGAGGATGAGTTTTGTGGCTTTTCCTGCGGGAACAATCATTGGATCATTTGCAGAGCTATAAAATTCTTTTCCGTTTGCGTAACGATATGTCCACGCCCACTGCTCAGCAGTGACATGAATTTCGGCAGCAATGTCCTCTGGTGGGGTTCTAAGTTTTTCGAAAATGACCATACCCCAGTAGAAAATCCCCATCATAATGATGAGAGGGATAAACGACCAAAGAAATTCTGCAAAATTATTGTGAGTAATGTATGCGGATTTCTGGTCTAAACTTGTACGTTTGAACTTGATGAGGAACCATGTCATTCCACCAATCAAGATGACAAACGAAACAAGGCTTGCTATGATCAGAAACGCATAGAGAAGATCGACTTCTTTTGCGATTTCAGTTGCCTGGATAGGCATGAACGAGGTCGCTGGAATGAGACTGCTCCAAGACATCTATGTGACTCCTTGACGGTTGTTATTTGTTATTTTTCGCCAGTTTATGTATAAAAACGCACCGAGAAGGAGTAAGGTGACCGCCCCCCCGAATTGCATCATCCTGTATGCGTATATCGTATATTTATTTTTTCTCGGATCAAATTGAAAGCAAAATAAAGCAAACTTGTCTACAAAACTCCCAATCTTACCAGAAGATGCCTCAAGAAAGGCAAATTTCAAATCCCTAGGTTCCAATTGGATCCCTTGGAAAATGCGAGAAACCTTCCCTTCCGGAGTCAAAACATAAACCCCACTTGCGTGGATGAATTGTTTTGCTTCCGCGTCCCATGCATACCGAAAGTCCAATTGTTTGGTCAGAGCATCAATGGATTCTTGAGTTCCTGTGAGGAGATGAAGGCCAGATTCTGCACCTTCTCTACCATATTCCTTCAAATAAGCACCTTTTTTAGGAAAAGAAACAGATTCATTTTCCTTTGGATCAATGGATACAGCAATGTATTGGTATTCTTTGCCAAGAGTCCAATCGAGGGCTTTTAATCCTTGGAACACACCGTTGAGGTGGATATTACAAAGAGTAGGACATTTGAAGTAAACGGGAGAAAGGAGGATTGGTTTTCCTTTGGAGAGAAAATCGGAAAACTTAACGGTTTTTCCAGATTCATCTCGGAACGGAATTTCGAGATTCAGAGACTTCCCTGTGACATCAGAAAATCCAATATTCTCAAGTTCTTTCGGGAGATTATTCTCCCGAGTCAAATTGGAATGCGGGTCATACGCAGACACGCCAGTCCCAAACAACAAAAAAAGAAAAAAGAAAAGTCGAATGTTCACGAAGGTTTGGTTGTTACCCTATTTGGACTGAACGCTTTTGGATTCCATTCCTGGGTTGTCCGGTGTACCCGGGTGAACAAAGGAAATATAAGCGAAGAAAAGAATGTTTAATACGAGTGTGACAAGGAAAGTCCAGTAGCCACCCTTATTATAAAGGTCTGTGTTTTGCATAATTTTACCTGATATAGTCTATACGAAAAACTGCTCTTTTTATCCAACAATTTTTAAAAGATGCAAGATTAATTTTATTTTCCCCAAACTCAGATCACAAAACCTGGAGGAAACAGATAGACGTATGACACTCAAACGTTTTTACACCATCCTTTCCGCAATGATCCTTATCAATCTCCTCTACGGACCACTCGTAAGAGCTACAGATTCAGGACTCGCATGCCCTGATTGGCCATTGTGCCATGGAAAATTTGTTCCAGAATTTACATTTCAGATTTTTATGGAAGTGGGCCATCGATACTATTCTGGGATTTTAGGGATTCTTGTAGGGATTGGTTTTGTCTGGGTAATACAAAACCAAAACACTCGCAAACAAATGGGGATCCCAGCCACACTATCACTTATCTTTCTTGTTTCACAAGTCATCCTTGGTGGACTCACTGTTACCAAACTACTCCACCCAACAACAGTTAACCTACATTTGCTCAATGCCGTATTGCTTTTAGCATCCTGTTTAACGGTACGTTTACTCATCTCAGAAGATTCTGATTCTAAATTCCAATGGAATCAGCCTGGTAAATATTTTTTTCTTTTCGTGCTCATTGTAGTTTTGTATCAACTTTTCCTCGGCGGAAAAGTGAGTTCTCACTATGCGGGTCTTGTTTGTTCAGACTTCCCGACTTGTAATGGTGAATGGTTTCCTCAAATGGTTGGGCCAATACGAATCCAAATGGAACATCGATTGTTTGGTTATTTAGCAGCATTGTCAGTTTTATCATTGTCTGCTTATGGTATTCTCTACCTAAAAAATAACTTGGTCAAAACATCTTTGAAAATTGCAGCTTATTTGATATCTTTTCAAATTTTTCTTGGTGCAATGAACGTTTTGTACCAACTCCCCAAACTAATCACAGGTTTACACACGTTAAATGGCGTTCTAGTGTTTATGTTTTGTTTTCTTGCGGCTTTTTATCATTTTAGGTCTCCAGGAAAAGAGGTCCAATAATGTTCCGATTGTGGAACCAACTGACAAAACCTAGGGTCACTGTACTTGTACTGGCAACTGTTCTTCCTGGAATGTATCTAGGCACAACAGGATATCCATCTCTATTCGAAATTTCTATTACCCTTTTTGGAACCTATTTAATGAGTTCTGCGTCTTTTATTCTCAACCAATACATAGAAAGAGAAAGAGATGCAGTAATGTATCGTACGAAACAAAGGCCAATCCCTGCAGGCGAAATCTCGCCGGGATTCGCGCTTTTCCTCGGCATAGCAGTTGCAGTCATTGCTTTTGTCATTTTAACCCACTTTGTCAACCTTCTAACAGCAGTTTGTGCCCTCTCTGCATTATTGTTGTATGTGTTCTTATATACGATCTGGCTTAAACCAAGGACAGAGCAAAACATTGTCATTGGTGGGATTTCTGGATGTATCGGTCCACTGATTGGATATGCTGCTATGGCAAATGCACTTCCCATCCAAGCATGGGTTTTGTTTCTGATGATTTTTCTCTGGACACCTGCACATTTTTGGGCACTCGCCATCTTCCTAAAAGATGATTATGAATTTGCGGGAATTCCAATGATGCCTGTTGTTTCTGGAATCCAAAAAACAGTGAACCAAATTTTTCTTTATGCAATTGCATACTCTTTGTCTGTCATTGGGTTTTATTTTGCAGATCAAAGGATGGGCTTTTTATTTTTAAGTGCAGCAATCTTCCTAACAATTTTGATTTTAGTCTTTGCATATCGTTTAAAACTTTCGAAAGATAAAATTCTCGCAAAACGATTTTTCTTTTTTAGTATCTTTCATTTATTTTTGGTAAGTTTGGCAGTCGTTATCGATTCTAAAATCTAGGTTTTTTGATTGATTTGGGCAGGAATTCCTGTTTTTCTTCTGCCCATGGGTATCCTTACACGTTATTTCAATCAATCCGATTTGGAAGAAATCAAAAGAGCCGTCGGCGAAGCTGAATCCAAAACCTCAGCAGAAATTGTTCCTTTTTTTGCTGAATCATCTCACCACTACAAAGAATGGGCATGGCTAGGTGCCTTCCTTATGGGAGGAGTCACTGGGGTTAGTTTTTATACGATTCAAAATCTGTATGGACTAGTTTGGGACGGAGAATCTCTTTTTGCAGTTCTTTCCGTTTGGATCGGAGCCATATTTGGTTTATCCATTACTGCGATTTTCCCAAAATTAAGAATCAATTTAGTTTCAACGAGCGCAAAACAATACTTTGTCGATCTGAGAGCCAAAGAAGCTTTTTTAGATGAAGAGGTTTTTAGAACTAAAGACAGAACTGGAATTTTAATTTATATTTCATTGTATGAACACTTTGTCCGAGTATTACCAGATAAAGAGATCGCAAGAGTTGTTCCTAAATCAGAATGGAACGAAGCCGTAAGACTCATTGTTGAAGGTATGAAATCAAATCAGAAAAAAGAAGGAATAGTTTCTAGTATTCTTTTTTGTGGAGAGTTACTCAAAAAGTATAACATCCAAAGGGAAAAGGATGATAAAAATGAAATCTCAAATGAAATTCGAGATGGTGGGAAATTGATGTGATGGATCTCAGTAAAAAACCAAATCATTTAAAACTAAATTCAATTTTTGATTTAGGAAAATTATCACTATTTGTTTTTCTTTTATCTTCGATCTTTACGGAAGTCCATTCCTACCCAGTTCCTAAACTAGAAAGAAGGGTAATGGACCACGCTGGAATTTTATCAGAAGCTACAATCACCAAAATTGAAGCCGATCTTAAACAATTTGAAGCAGAAACTTCCAATCAAATAGCAGTCTATACAACTCCAAGCTTACAAGATGAACCAATTGAAGAAGTTGCCATTCAAATTTTTGATGAATGGGATTTAGGACAAAAATCCAAAAACAACGGAATTTTATTACTCATAGCACCTAACGAAAGAAAAATGAGGATTGAAGTAGGTCGTGGGCTCGAAGGTGCCTTAACTGACATACAAGCAAAAAAAATCATTCGTAACGAACTAAAACCTCGTTTCCAATCGAAGGATATGGATGGTGGTGTTACAGCCGGAGTAAATGCAATTATGGCTTCGATCCGCGGTGAATATGCACCTTCAGAAAGTGACGTCAATACAACTGGTTCTAATGAATTTTCTGATGTGGCATCTTCTGGATTTGTAGGTGGCATTTTTACATTTATTTCAATGTTTATTCCCGCTTTTGGCGGTTTGGTATTTACCATTGTTGGAATACTTGTCCTCTATCCCCTGTTAGTTTTTATTTTTGGCGGAACCTTTGCCTTATTCGTTGCGATTTTTCTTTTTATCGTCGTGATGATTTTAAAATCGGTTCTTGGACTTGGAAAAGGTGGTGGTGGATCAAGTGGCGGTTTTTTTAGCGGCGGAGGTTGGTCGAGCGGAGGTGATTCCTGGTCCTCTGGTGGGTCTGACAGTTGGTCAGGTGGTGGTGGGGACTCTGCTGGGGGTGGAGCATCCGGAGACTGGTAATCAATCTGGTTTAAAAAACAGAATTGATACCGAATTATAAAAAGGTCACCAACAGAGGTTTTCGTTAGGTGATCTCGATCAAAATCAGAGTTGCGTCATCCTTCCATTGAGATTTGTTCATTTTTTGGAATAACAAATTCTGAATGGTAGGAACCACTTCGGAAAAGGGCAGGGTGTTAGTGTTTTGAATGACTTCCAATAAATCTTCTAAGGCTTGTGCGCCATCCGATTCATTTAACTCTTCGAACAATCCGTCAGTAAATAAAAAGATTCTATCCCCCGATTCTACTTTGGATTCAAAAATTCCATACCTGTAGTGTTCCAAAATTCCGATGATCGGTCCCGTATTTTCCAGGATCGCCAGAGAACCATTTTTTTTCAGATGGAATTGATTTTGTACCCCACCTCCCGCATAACGAAGGATCCCTTGGTGAAAATCAAAATCCATAGATAAAGCGGGAAAATAAATTTGTAAGTCTGCGTTTTTATCGTAAAAATGTTGGTTCATATAGAACAACAAATCATTGGGTCGCATAGCCACAGCAGATACTCTTTCAAATTCTGATTGGATCATCATTGAATAAAGTGCCGCTTGTAATCCATGTCCTGTTGCATCACCTAAAAAGAATCTGTAATAAAAATCTTGAATCCTTTTTACAAAGAAGATATCACCACCAACCTCAGCAATTGGTTTGTATAAAATATCAACCTTCAGATAAGGAGCCACATCGGGAAGTTTGGTGACACTTTGAATGATGGACTTAGCAAGTCTCATGTCTTTTCCAATTTGGTCCAACTTCCCTTGAAGTTCTTCGGTTTTATCTTTAACACGAGTTTCCAATCTTTCATTTAATTCTGTGAGTTGATTTTGAACACGTTGTAAGGTTTGGTTTTTTTCCGAAAGCTCAACTGCTAAATTCTCTGCTTCAACAAATCCTTTGGAAAAATTTCTAGCAATATAGACTGACTGCACAAAGAACATAGTAAAAATTCCAAAATGAATTGTGAGTGGTCCATATATGATCAGATTATTTACCAAAATATCATTAACGAAACTCGCAATAAAGATTGCAAAACTCAGAAAAAAGATCTTAGAGCCTGGCAAAGAATCACGAATGGCTCGAGATATGACAAAAAAAGTATAAGCGGCACCTAACAGAGTAAAAACTTGGAATGGAACCATCAAATAGGTGTAAAAAGATGATCTCGTTACTAAAACGATAAAACAAAATGCAAAACCTAAATACTTAAGAAATTCATATACTCTTCTTGAAAAATAGGATTTGAAGAGTAAATAAACATATCGAGAAAAAATTGGTGTGATCAAAAAGAAACTCAAATAACTTAACTTTAAATGAATTTCCCAAGATAAGTTTGGATACAACTGAATGATGTATTTATTACCTGTAATAAATACTCGTAAGGCGACTAAAATACAAGTAAGGGCAAACCAATAAGTAAATGGATCTTTTTTCCTGTTCCAATACAAAAACAAATGATAAATTCCCATAAACAAAATACTTCCAACCAGAAGCATATCGCGTAGAATCTCAAATTCATATTTGTTATGAATATCAGATGTCCTCCCCAATATAATAGCTTGGGCAGGACCACCTTTTCTATGATGATAATTAGAAATTTGTAAAACGATGGAAGTTTGGTTTTCTTTTGGGAAAAAATCAACGATACGTGGGCGGTATTCTGGTTTCCCTGTTTGGTAAGAATTGGAAACAACCCCATTGGATGAAATCTTTACACCATCGATGAACAGATTATAGGCGGTCTCCATCTCAGGGACTTTTAACGAAAGTGGGACTCCTTGAAGACCATGTTTAACCTTGAGGCTAAAGGTGGCATACCCATCTCCAGCTAAAAATCCTCGGTTTAAAAATGAATCAGACCAAATCCCAGGGATTTGAAAAAAATGTGGTTCTCTAGTTGTATTTAAAGTTTCGAATTCAGAGGGCGAAATGAGTAGACCCGGATAATATTCCCATTCACCTTTTAGTTCTAAGGTTTTTGTCTGCACACTTAGATATGACTCTGCCGACAGAATCCCTCTATCGGCTGTGGGAGGTGCCTCGTTCGTAAGACACGAACAAAACACCAAACACCAAATGATTCCGAACCATCGGAAACTCATGAACAAATGATGCGAATCAGACCTATAGGCGGTTCTGAACTGGGATGTATTTTCTTTGGTTTTCGCCCACATATATTTGTTTTGGACGAACTTTTGAGAAGTCTCCCTTCATTCTTTGTTCTCTCCAATGTGCAAGCCAACCCGGAAGTCTTCCAATTACCTGCATGACAGAAAACATATTTTTAGGGATTCCCAATGTGTGAAATACTAGTCCTGAATAGTATTCTAAATTAGGATACAGAAGATTTTCCATAAAATAGGAATCGTTCCAAACCACTTCGTCTATTTGGAGAGCAATGTCTTCCACAGCAGACAACTTTCTACCTTTATAAAATTCACGAATGATTTCCCGGGCTACCATTGCACGTGGGCTAACCACATCATAAGCCTTTTGCCCAAATCCGTTGGTTTGGATGTTTAAACCACCGCGTTTGAATCTTTCGAAATAATCTTTTACAGGAGTTTTTGTTTTTACAATGTCTTCGATTAGGCCAATGGCTGCGGTTGGTCGTCCCCCTTCTCGTGCTCCCCACTGGGCCATAATCCCTGCAGAGATAGAGGCAAATAGATTGGCTTGAGTAGAACCAACTACTTGGACTGCGGTGTTGGATACATTTTGTTCGTGGTCCGCATGTAAAATCCACATTTGATTTAAAATGCGATCAAACTCTTCTGGAACTGTATAATTGTCTGCAGGCATTTTATGCATCATATAAAGAAAGTTTGTGCAGTATGGATTTTTATCCAATGGATACACAAAAGGATGACCCACTGCATGTTTATATGTGAAAGCAGCAATGGTGCGAATTTTTGCAAGTAACCTGGCGATTAAATCCACTCCCATATCTAACTTTTCTTCATATTCTTCTAAATAATAACTAGAAAGTGAAGTAACCATTACAGATAAAACTGCCAATGGATTGGCAACACCCGGAAAACCATCAAAAAGATTTAACATGTCTTCATGGATCATCGAGTGTTTTGAAAGTCGACCAGAGAAGTCGTTTAGCTCTTGTTTTGTGGGAAGATTTCCATAAATTAATAAAAACGAAGTTTCCACAAATGTGGATTGATAAGCCAGTTCTTTCAGGTCATAACCACGATAGGTGAGTTCCCCTTTTTCAGGATCACGTCTGGACACTTTTGATAAACCAAGTGCCGTATTGAATAAACCTGGATCCACGGTGACGAGGCCGGTTTTTCTATAAAAATCGGTTAAGTCGATTCCTTCTTTTCCATCGGTACCAACAATGACCGGTAGTTTATATGTTTTGCCCTTGATGTGGAATTCCACTTCACTCATGAAAAGACCTCTCTCCCTCCTATCTTATGGAAGGGAAGTTAGGAATCTAGAATAATTTAGACTTGGGTGAGTGCAGAATTAAGAGAATCGTGAATGAGGACAAAATCAGTGAGACCCACAATGTCCATGACTTTGCGGAAGTGGGTATTGAGGCCCGCGAACTCAATTTTGCCTTGGTTCTCAGAAGATTTAGTAATGAGGCTAATGAGAGTCGCAATTCCTGCGGAATTGATATAAGATGTTTCCGAGAAGTTCAAAATGACACGACTGCGTTTGTCCCCTGGAATGGATTCATAAGATTCAACAATCTCTTCTTCCGCTTCGGATGTGATTTCGCCAGATATATGAATTACAGGTAAATTTCCCCCGTTTTCAAATCCCAATCGAATCTTAAACTCTTCCATCATTAGCTTCCAGGGAAATTCACCAAGAACGAGGGTCAACAATAATTAGGATTTCGATTTTCTTTCTTCTTTGGACAACCGGCCAAACGGTTGTTTGCATTTTCGACATACAAAGTATATATCTGTCGGTGTAGCTGATATCCCGACAAGTCCCATGGCGATCATTCCCCATGTTGAATACTTCACAACCTTGCGTGCGTTTTCATCGTCACGAGTGGTCCCACAATCACAAGTGGGTCGATCGGCTTTTTTAATGATTTGGTTCATAAAGACAAGTGTTCGGCTCCGACCCGTAGGCGGAACCGAAAAAGACAATGATTAATTTTTAGAAAGGTGTTCTACGTATTTTGCAAGGATGCGGATGTTATCATCACCCAAATGTCCGTAAGCAACCATTGGAGATCCTTTGATTCCTTCTTTCAAAGTTTTAGTCACACCAGCAGCTGTGTTTCCATTTTTCCACTCAGAAGCAGGAGCTTTGTAGTTTCTTGGTTTTGGATTGAGGGCAGCCGCTGCAGCTCCGTCACCAGCACCTTTCTCACCGTGGCAAGAAGAGCAGTTTTGAAGGTAAAGTTCTTCTCCTTTTGCAAGATCAGGATCTGCACTTGCGCTAGATTCAACAGCAGCAGGTGCTTCTTCTTTTGGTTTGGAATCGCCACAAGCTACCATCACAAATGCGAGGGAGAGTGCGAAGAGAGAGACTAAGACTTTTTTTGAGTTCATTTCTTACTCCAAGATAAGGTTGGCTCCAGTCTCTCACCCTTCTTGTCTTTTGAAAAGAAGAAATCACTGTTTTTCTAAAAGATTTGAGAGTGCCTTTTCTAAATTTTGAAACTGAAACTCATAACCGGCCGTAAGCAAACGTTCGGGAAACACATACTGCCCCTTGGTGACAACAACCGAACCTTCTCCATAAAGCGCTTGTATGGCGAAAGAAGGAACTTTGAAAAAATTGGGACGGTGTAAAGTTTTTGCCAGTGATCGGGAAAATTCATCATTACTTACTGGGTTGGGAGAAACTAAATTATATGCACCTGACGCCGAATCCAATTGGATTAAATGCAACATAGCTGAAATAAAATCCAAAATGTGAATCCAACTCATTCCTTGTTTTCCTGAAGCAATGGAACCACCGACTCCTAACAGAAACGGAGGAATCATTTTTTCCAAGGCACCTCCTTTCGGAGATAGAACGATTCCAGTTCGCAAAACCAGGGAACGAATTCCCCTTGTTTGCAAAGGTAAAATTTGGTTTTCCCATTCCACACAAAGTTTTGCTAAAAAATCTTCACCGGGAGTGGCTTTCTCAGTAAAAGGAGGATGAAGGTCTTCTGACATTCCATAATAACCTATGGCACTGGAGTTCACAAAAACTTTAGGAGGAGATTTTAAATCCAAAACACGAGCGACAAGTCCCCTTGTAAAATCAATTCGGGAAGTTTGAATGAGTCGTTTGCGCTCCTCTGTCCATCTAACTCCCGCTATAGGCTCACCCACTAAATTGACAATGGCATCCAATCCTTCTAAGTCTGCTGTTTGGGGAAGGATACAAGAAACAAATTCCAATTCTTTATACGAAGAAAGTTCTGGTGGTAAAGATGGTTTTCTCGAAAACACACGAAACCTGTGTCCCAAACCAACCGCCGTTTCAATAAATGATGTACCAATGAGGCCAGTACCACCTAAAATTCCGATTTTCATAGGTTCTCCCATGGATTGAGATGATAAAAAAAGAAGTAGCCCATTTTCTCAGGTTGGAGAAGTTTTTCTTTCATATGAGACCTGTCATTGTTCTTCCCGTTTTCTTCGCCATTTCTCTTGTTCTCTTTGGGAACTACTATCTATTTTCTGGAACCAAAAAAAACATACGCCAATATAATGAAAACCCACCATTCCGCATCGAAGACACAACTGGATCAGGAGGCATTCATTTTCTCTTAGACAAAGACAAAAATACAGTTTGGAGAAAGAAACAAAATGGAAAGGAAGAATTTGATTTTTTCTTAGAAATGAAATTATCACATTTTTGGGATGGAGTAGAGTTTTCACCTAGAAAATTTGAAAATTTAAATGTCTTTGCTTGCCCTGGTGAAACATTACCTACATTTCAAATACGTTTTTTATTACGAGAAAGTATTAATGTGGATAAAGAACTTAGAATGCCGAAAGACCAACTTACGTTTGTTTATCGGTTTGAAGAAAAAAACAAATCAAAAATTTCGATTCCACTTTCAAAACTTCCCCAGTTTCAAAATGAAAAAAATTACCCAAAAAATATTTATATCTTAACGCCAGAATTCAAACTTTTATCTAAGGAAGGATGTATTGCGGAAGTTGAACTAGAAGAAAAACAGTAATTTGTTTTTCGATTAAGAGATATTTGTTTGTTTTTCTATTTCTGCTTTTAGTTCGATGATACTCATATAAAGGTTTGCAAATGTTGTGAGTTGGTTCATTGCGTCTTGCAAACCTGCTTTAAATAAAAGTCCGTTGTCCATATGTTCTCGAAAGATTGTCAGCGGATTTTCCGCCTCCATACCTTCCACGGTTTTTTGGTAAGATTCCATAAGTTCCCTTTTATCATCTAGAGACTCAGGTATCTTCCAACCATTGGACAACCGACTCATAAAAAACTATCTACCTTCGACTTCGAGAAGTTTGGTGGTCTTTACGATAAGACGTGTGACAACATAAAAAATAAGTCCAAATCCAAAAAACCATGTATGGAATGGTTTCCAAATTCCAGTGATGTCTACCGCACGAAGTGTAGGCTCTTGGAAATAAACTTGGATCAAATCAAAAACTGTAAATACAACAATGATTCCAAACAAACTTGGATATTCTCGTTTCCAAATATTGCGGAAAGAAAAATCTAAATTTGGTTTTTTATAACCAGACAAACGAGGGATGAAGGCAGGTGTTTTGTCCGCCCATTCCAAATATCCTTTTGCAAATTTACCACGAAGGAAATATTCTTCTGCGAAGATGATTCTTTCGTAATACAAATAAAAAAACATAATGTATACCAGTGCAAAAGCAAAATCCCTCAGGATAAAAACCGGGCCAAGATACATCAGAAAATTCCCTACATATAACGGATGTCTAACTAAGGAATAAATCCCTGATTGGTTTACGACATCTGCCACTTGTTGTTTGGTATTCCTACCGGAAGTATTTTTGGGAGTGTATCCAATCGTAAAACATCTAACAAAAAGTCCCGCAAAACTGACTAAAAATGCACCCGATAACCAATACAAATTGGAATCGTAGTTCCCCTGAAAATAAGGGACATACGGTAGATACAGTAAGGAAAGAAATAGAATGACTCCTGGGATGTAGGAGCGCCATCGGAAGAGAAAGTTGCCTTGTTGGTTGAGTTCTTCTATAAGTGCCATGTGAATTCGTACTTGCTTCCTTTGATTAAGCTGTCAGCATTCGTCCTATGTCAATCAAATCCTTTATCCCTGCAAAGTTCAATCTTCCTGCTCTATGGTTTACGGATCTGACTCTTCCTGTTCTCAACAAAATGCTCCATAATCTTGAATCCATCGAGATTTCAGAAACCGACCAAAAGACATTAAAATCCTTTCAAAAAGAACGGCTCCTATATATTTCCAATCATCCCACAGCTAAAGAACCTGGAATCGCCTACAATTCGGCAAACCTCATGGGTTCAAGGTTTCATTATATGGCCGCACGAGAGGTATTCGAATGGGGGTTTGGGTTTGTTGGTGACTTCATTCAATCGCTTGGAGCCTACTCTGTGTTAGCTGGCATGCCAGACAGAGAATCACTCAAAGCTTCCAGAGAAATTCTCGCATCCCCCGGCGGAAAACTTGCCCTATTTCCTGAAGGTGAACCCACAAGTGGTATGAACGATACCCTACTTCCCTTCCAACCTGGTGTGGCACAACTTGGTTTTTGGGGACTAGAAGATGCACTCAAAAAAGATCCAAATGCAAAAATTTGGATTTTACCTACCTTTGTTAAGTACAGAATGACCGGTTCCATTCACTCCATGCAAAAAGACATCGATCAAACGATTACCAAAATGGAAGAGAAGTTAGGAATTTCCAAAACAGGAAAAGACATCCTACATAGATTTTTGTCTGTGGGAAAACGAATGATTGAAAGAGAGGAAAAAGAATACGGAGTCCCTGTAGAGGAAAATAGAGCCGATGACTTTGACTACAGATTAGGAAGGATGCGCCATGCCATGCTCGACAATATTGCAAGAAAGGCTAATATTCCGAAATGGGATGCTGATGCCAATGCCATCGAAAAACTAAGAAGGATCTTGAGTGTTTTAGAAATGGTTTCTGTCGGAATGCCCGATCCAAACGGGGATCTACCGAGTTTAGAAATGGCAACTTGGGCAAGAAAAGCTGCCACCAAAGCTTACGACTTTATCACCATCCAAACTGCTTATATCAAAGAATTACCAAGTGCAGAACGCCTTTATGAATTTTTATACCGTTACGAGAACGAACTTTTCGGAGAATTTAAACCTCGCCCACACAAAGCAGTCGTTAGGTTTGGAACGCCATTCACGATCAATGAGTATTTAAATTCTTATAAGGAAGACAAAAAGAAAACGCTAGATTCCATTACAGATCGTCTAAAAAAAGAGTTACAGACTATGCTTGTGGAAGAAAAATCCAAATCCAACCCACTCTTTCCAAGCCAATATATTTTTTGATGGAAGCTTTTAGTCCAGAACAAGTAAACCACTTTATCGCAAGCGGGGAACCCATTGAGCTAAATGCCTATGGTGCCTCCAAGATATTAGATGAAAACTTAGTAAAAGTTTTGGATGCCCTCACTGAAAAATATGGAATTTCTGACTTATCCGCCATCTTATTTACCATCGTAAAAGACTTAATTCTAAATGGCTTCAAAGCCAACTTTAAAAGACTTTTTTTCCAAGAAAACCAATTAGACATCCATTCACCCACCGACTATGAGTTAGGTGTTAGAATGTATAAGAGCCTTATCCTTTCTGGAAGAGGGAATACTTTCGAACCACTCGCACGGGAAAAAAACTTATATGTTCATCTTAAAATAGAACACAATGACTCTCAGATTAAATTTGATGTGAGAAACAATACCACTCTTGTGCGCGGTGAGATGCAAAAAATTCGAAATTCCCTTTTACATGCACAAAACTATAACGATATTATGGAATATTATATTGAGAGGGGAGATAACTCAGAAGGCGAAGGGATTGGGATTGCCCTTTGTGTCATCCTTCTCAAAGGGGAAGGACTTCCCACTGACCAATTTCGAATCTACCATGAGGATGGAGAAACCATCGCTCAACTAAACATCCCCCTAAAGAAAGGCTAGCCCAAAGAATCACATCTCACAGTTTGGATTTATGGGTTCTGTTACTGTCCTCTCGAATGATTCAATTCCTAAAGTCCTTTCCGATATCGTTGCCAATAAAACCAACCATGCACTTTGGCTGAACACGTTGTCATTGTTAGAACATCTTGGTTCAAGAAAAATCCTACTCACCCAATCTAGTGAAGAGACCTCAGAGATGATTTTGAAACATGCCACCGAAGAAGCAAGGCATGCCCTATTTTTTAAAAAAGCGGCCCGCACCATCAGGCCCAGTTTCCAGTTAGGATACCAAAATTCCGCACTCGTTCGGGGAGCTGCGGCAAGAATTTATTTCGCAAAATTAGACACACTGGTACGCCGAAGTTTACGCAAAGTGTTTACGGATGAAAAACAATTTACCTACCTTGCTTATTTGTACACCACCACGGTCATTGAAAAACGGGCCATGGTCGTCTATGCAGCGTACGACGAGATTTTGGACAAAACTGGTTCTCCCATCCGCCTAACCAACCTGATTTTGGAAGAGGAAGGCCACCTTTCCGAAATGAGTTCCGAAATGTTCCGTCTTGATCCGGGAGCCGTGGAAAGATTGGCGAATTTAGAGGCAGAAGAATCGAAAATTTTTGCCCGATTTTGGCTCCAAATCCGTGAATTCTCACTGAATTAAAAAAGGCTTGCGGAAAAAATCTCCGCCTGGTTTTCTTCAACCATCTTCATGCGACATAATACTATTATTGGATCTTTGAGAAAATGGGATTAGAAGTCTTTTTATTGCCTTTTTTGGCCAGTGTTGCGGTGACCATTGGGCTCCGTCGTTTGGATAAATCCAACACCAAACTCTCCCAACTCAAACGATATGCGTCCAAATTGACCGATGAAATTGATGGTGTCGCCCTTCAAAAAATCCAATTGGTGAAAGATGCCGGCATTGACCTAGACATCCTTGTCAAACAGTCCCGCAAAGTGGCAGAAGACATCCAACATTTAAGTTCCGAGTCTCGTGACCTATTCGAAAAAATCCGTGCAAGCAAAGATTACCTCTCTTCCTTGTCAGGCGAGATGGAACAAATCCAAGATTTGAGTACCCAAGTTCGTCGTGAAAAACAATACATGGAAGAAGGTCTCTCTCAGATCAACACCCACAAACGAGAGTTACGCGAAGTTTCCGAAGATATGGAAGCCCTTCATAATGAATCCATCTCTATGTTGGATACCTTCCAAAACAAATTGAATTTCCGTAGTGATGAAATTTTACAATCTGTTGCACAAAAGATGGTGGAGTTAGAAAGCCTACTCGAAACCAAATCTGATTTTTTAGACAACTCTCTTTCCAAAATTGCAGAAACAGCACGTGAAAAACTTTTATCTCATGCCGATGTGATGGTTGGAGAAACTGCCGGACGCCTTGACCATGCTCGTAAAGAAATGGATTTACTACTCGAGTCCATGAAATACGCCCAAGGGGATTTGGATGTTCGCCTCACAAAATTTGAAGATACCTCTTCCCTACTCTCTGACAAAGTTGATAAGTTTGATGAAAGGTTAGAAGAAAAATACCAACGTGCTTCCGGTAAGTTGGATGAAAAAGTAAACTTACTCGAGAAAAAAATCCAAGAACGTTTTGATTCTATTTTTGACCAAGTCACTCATACAAAAGATTCTTTTATGAAAGGTCTCTCTCAAGAGACAGATGCCATCAAACGAGAAATTGAAGACCTCTCTCTGGAAACACTTTCGAAACGTGATGACATCATCAACGAAACAAGAAGACAAGCTGACGGAATCAACCAAACCATCATCCAGTTCCAAGAAAAATATTTGGAAGCAGAAAACAAACTCCTTCGCCAAGCAGACATTCGCAAACAAGAACTCATTCGCGAAATCGAAGCCTTCTCGGAAGAATTCCACCGTATCTCAGAAGATTTAAAAGAAGAAGCAAGTTCATTGAAAAAAAGTGCCCTCCAAGAACTCAAAGATTTTGATCGTGAGTTAGATGCAGTGCGTACTAACCAAGAAATAGTTATCAAAACATCTCTTTTTGAATTAAGGAAAGAACTGGAAGATAGAATGAATTCTGATTTCAAACTCCAAAAGAGCGAAATGGAATCGGATTTAGAAACAGTTCATTCTCAAGTCAAAGACTTAAGTGAATCCATCTCTGCGCAAACCAAAGATGTAGATGAATATGTAGAAGAGTTAAAATCGGCTCTCCGAGAATCTGCACATGAAATTTTAGAAACTGCTGAAGAAAAAGCCAAAGAATCCGAAGAAATTGTCACAGAGAAAATCCGAATCGCCAATGCGAACTTGGAACAATTTGTCAGCAAATGGGAAGATGAACTTGGTAAAATTCGGGAAGACCAAAACTACAGCATTGAAAAACTCCAAGACCGATTAAAAGAAATTCATATTGAAGGTGCTGACCTTCTTGGAGAATTCCAAAACCAATTCCAAAAAGCAAAATCCAATTTGGATTTGGCAGCTGAGTCCAAAACCAAAGAAAGTATCTCTCGTTTAGAAGATGAAACAAAACTTGCTCGTAGCGAAGTGGAACGAATCCTCAAACATTTGGAAGAATCAGGAGAATCTTTTTTCAATTTACAAGAAGAGAAAATGGATAGACTCAATGAAACCATTGATTCTAAAATCTCTCACCAATTGACAAAACTTTTGGATAAAGGGAATGTTCAACTAGGCCAACTAGAAGATAAAATTTCGAACCACCTAAACACAGTCAAACGCAACCTAGACGAAAGTATCAAACGTTCCAAAGACGAATCAAAAAAACAAATTGAAACATACCAAAGAGATTACGAAAAATCTTTCAAAGAAATTGCAAAAGAAAGCCAAGACTTCCTAAAAGAAAGTTTGGATCGTTTCCAAGATTTAAAACATGAAATCAGAAATGGATTGGATGATCTAAACGATACCAAAGAAGAAACTCTCTCTAGTTTCCAATCTGAAATGGAAACTTTAAAAGAAGACATCTTAACTCTTTCTAGTGAACTTGAAACAGTTAAAGAACATTCTGATTTATTTGCTTCCGCCAAACAGATCGCCGATGAATCCAATCGTGCCGTAGAAGAAATTTCCGAAGCACTTCGAGCCCTTGAAAAAAATCGTCCAGACATTGATCTTTACCAATCGGCCATTTCTGAGTTTACGGAACTTCGAAAAGAAATCGCAAACGAATTAGAAACCCTAAAAGAAGCTCAGTTCCAAACAGAAGACATCGACAAACAAGTGCAGATCCTCGCATCAAACCTTGTTCATGTTTCGGAAACCATGGAAGGTTTTGAACAAAGTTTGAGTGAAATAAGTTCCATTGAAACCCGGGTGGCTAAACTCACGGCAGAACAATCTAAAATTGAATCCTTCTTATCTTCCTTACAAGAATCTCAAGACTCCGTTTTCCATTTGGTAGAAAACTTAGAAGGCCAAAAATACAATGCACGGGAACTCCAAGCCCGCCTCGATATCCTCGACCGCGAAATCGAAGTGGTGGAAGCTCGTGAGAAGGAACTCACTGAAACCATTCGTTTGGCCGAAAACCGAACTTCTTTCCTTGTAGAAAGAGAAGCACAAATTGATTCGGTAGAACGTAAATTTGACAAAATTGAAGAGTTGCTAGGTGATCTATCCGACCGCCACCGCCAAATCCTCACCCTCCAAAAACGATTGGAAGACCTAAAAGAATCTTCTCGCGAAACGAAAGAGGATTTGGAATCCCTATTGGGAGAAGCCGACGAAACCTTCGAAAAACTCTCCGAATTCCTGGACATTGTCCAAGGTGCCATGCAAAGCCCAGTCCCGGCAGGGAAATCAGACCGAAAAGTTTCGGGAAATCCCCTTGTCGAGAGAAAAAGAGCCACCATCCAGAGCCTCCACGACAACTACCAGTGGTCTTCTGAGGCAATTAGTGAAAAATTAAATATTGAAAAATCCCTCGTAGATAGCATCCTCGGAGTTAGAAAGAAATAACCGAGGTATCCATGTCCGAAGAACAAACAGAATCAACATCGAAAGAATCCCTAATTGTCACTTCTAAAGTGAAAGCTTACATCAAAAGTAAGGGATTTATGACTTCTGGAGACGCAATCGAAGGAATCAACGAAGAAATCTACCGTCTCATCGACAAAGCACTGGAAAGAACCTCTGCCAACAAAAGAACAACGGTTCGGTCCACAGATTTTTAATCCGTGATTTACATTAAAAACAAATCTGAAATTGAAACGATGAGGAAGGCGGGAAAATTTGCCGCCGAACTCCTCGTCTATTTAGAACCCTTTGTCAAAGCAGGAGTCACTACCCTCGAACTCAACGATCTAGCCGAAGCCTATACCAAAAAAAACGGCCATAGATCGGCTCCTCTTGGATACAAAGGGTTTCCTAAGTCCATCTGCTCTTCGATTAACCATGTCGTTTGCCATGGAATTCCTAAAAAAGAAGACGTCCTTTCCAATGGAGACATCGTCAACCTTGATGTATCCCCCATTGTGGACGGATACATTGGAGACACATCCAAAACCTTTATCGTAGGTGGAAAATCCACTCCCGAAGCCGAAAAACTCGTGGCTGATACGGAAAAAGCTATGTGGATCGGAATCGAACAAGTCAAACCGGGAAACCGAATCGATGATATAGGCAATGCCATCGACGACTTTCTTACCCCACTCGGGTATGGGATTGTTCGGGATTTGATGGGTCATGGTGTCGGACGTAATTTCCACGAAGAGCCACAAGTCCCACATTTCCGTTCACCTCGAAAACTCGCAAAAATTGAAGCAGGAATGATCTTCACGGTCGAACCGATGGTCAATTTAGGAACTTGGGAAGTGAATTTTGATAAATCTGATAAGTGGACTGTCCGTACTAAAGACGGAAAACTCTCGGCCCAATTTGAGCATACCGTACTAGTCACAGACAAAGGGTACGAAATTCTAACAAAAGTTTGAAGAAATCGTTCTTGCTTTCACATCCAACTTGTCGTCTAATTTCAAAAGAGGAATTTTTTATGAAACTAACCATCACTCTATTTAGTTTATTCGTCATCACTTCTGCATCGTTTGCCATCTGCCCAGGTAAAGAAAAACGTTCCTGCCCAGGCCACGACAAACTCATCGAGTGCCCGCACGACGGAAAATAATTCCCAATGAACAAAGCCATCCTCTTCGTTGATGACGAACAAATCATTCTGATGAGTCTGAAGTCTCAGCTGAAAAAACATTTTGGGAACGAGTATCGTTATGAAACTGCCCAAAATACAGAAGAGGCTTGGTCTATCATTGAAGAGTTGGCAGAAGAAGGTATCGACATCCTCATCATCATCTCTGATTGGCTTATGCCCAACCAAAGGGGTGATGAATTTCTTAGGGATGTCCACAAAACTTATCCAGGGATAAAGAAAATAATTATTTCAGGTCATATTGATGAACTTTCACTCAATAAATTACGAGCGGAAGTTGACCTACATAGTTTTTTAAACAAACCTTGGTCTGAATCGGATTTAATCAAAAAAGTAGAAGACGCCATTGCGAAGATTGCCTAGGTTTTCCTAGGAAACCTCCGCATGTCTCAATCAATCATTCAAAACACTATCGAAGACTTAGAAAGTTTGCGTTCTAAGTCCCCTCTTGTTCATAATATCACAAATTACGTAGTCATGAATAACACTGCCAATGCACTTCTTGCCATTGGTGCATCCCCCATTATGGCTCATGCCATTGAAGAAGTGGAAGAGATGGTTACAATCTGTTCGGCAACTGTCATTAACATTGGAACTTTATCTGAACCGTGGATCCAAAGTATGGAAAAAGCTGCTGCCAAAGCGGTGTCTCTTGGTAAACCGTTAATCTTAGATCCTGTAGGTGCAGGTGCGAGTAACTTGCGTAATATGGCAATTCGTCGAATTCTTGGAGCAGGTAGTCCAAGTATTGTTCGTGGGAATGCTTCTGAAATTTTATCAACTCTCAATTCCTCGGGAAAAACAAAAGGTGTAGATTCCACCGACTCTTCCGAATCAGCAGTGGATTCAGGGAAGTCACTTTCCAAAGTCACTGGCGGAGTTGTCGTTATCTCTGGTGCCACCGATTACATCTTAAGTGGGACAGAAAAAGCCCAAGTTCGAAATGGAGATGTTTTGATGACCAAGGTCACTGGGCTTGGATGTACGGCCTCAGCCATTTGTGGAGCCTTTGCAGCCATCCAATCCAATCAATTTCGTGCTGCCACTTCTGCGATGGCAGTGATGGGAATTGCCGGAGAAATGGCAAAATCCAAAACCTCCTCTCCTGGGAGTTTCCAAGTTGCATTTTTAGATGCCCTATTTGAAATCGGAGCCGATACCATTAAACAAAAGTTAAATGGTGAATAAACAACAAATCCGTGGGGTTTATCTGGTCACAGATAGACCCTTATGTTTCCACCATACCTTATCGGAAGTCGTGAGACTTGCTGCCCTTGGTGGAGTTTCTCTTGTCCAACTCAGAGAAAAAGAATCCGATAGCCGTACATTTTTAGAACTCGCTAAACATTTAAAAGAAATCCTAACACCTTTTTCTGTTCCTCTTCTCATCAACGATCGTTTGGACGTCTGTTTAGCGGCAGGAGCTGACGGAGTGCATCTGGGCCAATCCGATTTACCTTGGTGGGAGGCTCGTATACTTCTGGGTGATGATGCCATCATTGGTCTTTCCTTAGAAACAAAAGAAGACTATTTGTCTCTTATGCAAACGCATCCAAATCCAGATTTGGATTATTTGGCTGTTTCCCCCGTCTTTGATACCAATACAAAAACCAATACCAAACCGGCATGGGGACTTACAGGCGTTACCTGGTTAAAAGACAAAACAGACCTTCCCGTTGTTGCCATTGGAGGGATCAAAGATTCCAATGCAAAAGCAGTAATTCAAGCGGGAGCAGATTCTATAGCAGTCGTCAGTGCAATATGTTCGGCAGAAAATCCAAAACTCGCAGCAGAGACATTATCAAAAAAATTTCCTATCTAAAATAAGAGTATAATTTCCCATTGTGTTTCACTATACTCATTTCTTTTCTTAATATAAACCAAAATTATTTTGAAATTTTATTCTTTCCAATCTCTTTGTTGTAAATTCCGGTTCCAAATTTCAAAACCGATTCTTTCAATCGGTGAATCTTCAAAATAAACATCAAACTCTCGTTTGTTGATACCTTTTTTATTAATAAAATCAGGATTCGTCCAGAATTTTCTCGGTAAAAAATCTGGTTCAGTAGTTTCTACTTCATTTCTTTTGGCAACATTGGAATTCCAAGGACAAACTTCTTGGCAAAGATCACATCCATACACCCAACCTTTCCTATTCCAATCTAAAAAAGACTCTGTAGCTTTGGCCTCATTTCGATCTTCAATGGTCAAATAGGAAATACATTTTCTAGCATCAATTTGGTAAGCTTCGAGCGCACCAGTGGGACAAACATCCAAACATTTACGACAATTCCCACAATGGTCAGTGATGATTTCTTCTGGATCTGGGCCACCTAACTCTAAATCAGTGAGAATGGTCGAAAGAAAAAAGTAAGATCCCAGTTTGGGATGGATTAGGTTTGTATTTTTTCCCTGCCAGGCAATTCCCGATTCTCTAGAAAGAATTTTTTCAGCCACAGGTAAACTGTCCACAGACTGACGAAACTTGTGATTTGGAAACATCTCTTTTAGTATTTTTAAAATCTGATTGCCTTTTTTCTTTAAAATAATATGATAATCAGAACCTAACGCATAACGGGAAACTTTGGATTTCATTTCGGAAACTAATTCTTCACCAGCATTTGAACGGTATACAAATCCAAGGCAAATCGCGGAATGAGGTGTAAGGCCCAAATTTTGAAAACGATTCCGAATTCCTAAAGCATGGTCTTTGGCAAACCAATCCATATTTCCATATCGTTTTTTTTGAACCCATTCCTCCAAATTTGCCAAGTCAGATTCGGGAATCTTTGCATCAACAAATCCCACTAAAGAAAATCCTTCTTTTTCACAAATGGTTTTAATTTGAGAACGAATCTGGTAAAGTGGATTTGTCATGGCTGATACAGAGAATGAAGTTTATCTTACTGAAATACAAGGCCAGTTGCCAAGCCATTTGTTTGCCCATGTCCCAAAACTAATTTCCTTATTTCCACAAATCGAAGCACTCGTGACAGTTCCTAAAGGCCTTCCCGAACTTTTACGAAAAGGAATTTATTTTGCCCTACTCCAATCTGTGGTAAGGCTTCTTGAACGAAACACAGATCCTCTTTTACCAGAAATCCTTCCCGAATACCGCGAACTCATACGTTCCGTTTCTGAAACATATTCGGTCCTCCGCCCAGAAGTTGAATCCAATTGGTTAGATGAATGTATCCAATACGGAGACAAATCCGCCTATCATTGGGAATGGAAACATTTTGATTCACATGAGTTGTTCTAAATTACGAACGTTCCTTTTCTAATGATTTTAAAAAATCAGGAGGAATCGGTTTTTTGGTTTTGGCTCTATAATCAAAATAAACCTGAACAGTTTTTGCAGAAACATAAAGTTCATTGTTTTTTTTATCTCGTATGGAATATGAAAATTCCCATGAGCTTGTACCGATGGAAGATACCCAAGTTTCGACAAAAATAGAAGCTCCTGGTAAAACCGAAGCCTTTAAATCCATTTCTACACGGGCAAGAACAAAAGGAATGTCTTCCAATTCTGAAACCGAAAGATAACGGTTACAAAAATCTAACCTTGCTAACTCTAAATACGTCGAATAACTTGAGTTATTGACTCGTTTCATGGGGTCCATGTCATTAAATCGAATTTGGATATCAGTTTGAATCATTGTCTTTATTCAAAGGAACCAATTTGAATTTATATGTCACCTCTATGTTTTTATTTTGTATTGGATCTTGACCGAACGTAAATACCGACGTAGTTCAGGGTTACTGCCAAAACAAGGATCCAAATATGTTTTCTCTATTTTATCTTTAGAAATGCCAAGAGATAACAAATACTTTTCGACAACTCTAATTCTTTCTTTGACCAAACGTCGATTGGTAACCAAATGCCCCGATGCATCTGCAGAACCAATTAAAGTAATATATCCTATTTTGGATAAGACGGAAGGGTTAAAATGATCCCATAACCAATCTGAGGATTGTTTTTCCAATTGAGAAAGTCCCGCCCCAAACAGAACGGAAAATTCTCTCCACTGGTATTCTATAACATTTGTATTTTTTTCAGTAGTGAGAGTTCTTGTCTTGTTTTCGGGGAATACTGAGCTGTAAGTTTTTGGACTATTTTTCCAAAACCAAACCAGTATCAACCCCGTTCCGACTAACACTAGAAAAACCCCAACCATCAACACCTTAGACTCATCTCAGTTTGGCAGAAATTTATTTCAAACGAGTAGACAAATGAAATCACTTTAGTAGAATAACGAGTTATGATGGGCATGCGAAAACAGATAACATTTTTTTCATTGGCAATGGGTTTGGCCTTTGGCTGTCAACCTGCTAAACTTTCGAACACCTGTGATGTGAAAACAAAAGAATTCTTCCAAGCAACGATCATACGGTTTGTCACGGGTGACAGATCACCTTCTTGCCTTCCTTCATTTGATTTTCAAGACTTATGGGGTGTTTATTTGGGTTCAGTCAATACCGGTGTCAATGCCATCACAAGTTTTAACGATCAAATCATCATCGGTGGAGATTTCCAACTTGTAGGACCGTCTACTGGCAATGTTGTTTATTTAGAAACAGCCAATGGAAAGGTTTTACCCAATCGTTCTTGCCCATATTTGAAAGTTGTAGGGAATACTGGTATCGCCATCTCAGATGGGAATGGTGGATTTTATATTGGCGGTGAATTCTTTGCGGTCCAAGGCGTTGAAAAGTTTAGTATAGCCCATATCCTTCCTGGTTGCCAGTTGGATCTTAACTTTAATGTTCTCAATAATAATAATAAAAATGTTTATACCTTGTTACTCGCAGGAGATTTCCTTTATGCAGGTGGATATTATACTGATGATAATAGTGGATATCTTGTTCGTGTGAATCGATATACTGGGACTTTGGACACTTCGTTCGCTCCAAATCCGAATACCTTAGTGTCCGATTTAGAAACCGATGGAGACTCTCTTTATGTTTGTGGAGATTTTACGAATATTGCTGGTTATGCGAAGACTGGCTTAGTAAAGTTTTCTCTCTCCACTGGTCTCGTCATACCTTCTTTCACTACAACCATAAACGGAGGTAGTTGCTTAGATTTATACTACGGAACCAGTGCCAATGGGAGTCCCAATATCTTTGCCGTGGGTGATTTGACAACCCCTACCCTTAGTAGAGCCATATCTTTTTTTCCGGATGGCACTTTAACCACGTGGAATCCAAACCCAAATGCTAAGGTCAATTCAATCCAACAGTATTACAATACAATTTATTTAGGTGGCGAATTTACCACCATCAATGGTGGAACTTCTTCTCCCAATTTAGTTTCTGTCAATAATAGTACAGGTACTGCCATCAGTACAAATTACGGTATCAGTCAACCTGTCACGACCCTGCAAATTATTGAAAATACACTATACTTAACCGGAAGTTTTACCTCTGTGAAATCTGTTCCGAGAAACTATGTTGCTGCACTTTCTTTGCCTGATGAATCGGTCACTGCCTTTAATCCGGTGTATGATGGTAGTCTTGCTAATCCTGGTTCGGGGATTGTATCGGCCGGAAACGGGGTCGTAATTTTCACTTCCAATCGTTCCACAGTAAATGTAATCGCCCGAAATCATTTTGCCGTTTTGGATGAAGTGACAGGGGCCCCAATCGAAGGAACACCTTCTTTTGATTTTCCGATTAAAGCATTACATAGAATTGGAAACAGACTGTTTGCCGGCGGATCTTTTACCAGTGTCGCTGGGCAATCAAGAAACGCCTTTGCAATTTTGGATTTTCCTCATTACCAACTAAGCCCAATTAATACTGTTCTCTCTGGAACCCCCGATATCCGCGTGATCACAAGCGATGAATCACAAGTATATGTTGGAGGAAACAGTTTGGCAAATGTGAACGGTCAAACCAGAAACGGAGTTTTTGCTCTGAACTTAGGTGACTTTTCCGTTAGTGGATGGAACCCTAATCTTGGAGTTGGAAGTAGTGGCGAGAGTATTTTACTCGTAAATGATCTTGTTTTTATAGGTGGATTGTATTCAGGCATTAACGGAGATGGTGTTACCACAAATTACCAAGCAGTGGATAAAGTTTCTGGAGTCAAACGTGGCATTCCTTCAACTACCAATTTTCCGAGTAGCGGAGTTTATGCGCAAAGCATAGCAGGATCGAAAATTTTTCTCGGCGGGCAATTCACAACAATTGGTAGTATAGGAACCTTTAATTCGATTGCGGTTTATAATCTCGCCAGTCAATCTTACGAACAACCTAACCCAGTATATAGTGATAATATTGTAAATCATATTGCAGCCTACCCAGATGGGAATGTTCTCATTGGCGGATCCTTTACTGCTTTAAACGGTATCCCAGATCATTATTCTCTGGGAGTCTTTAATAGTAACACCAATACACTCTCTCCTTGGAAGTCATCTATCAACGATGTGGTTCGTACATCCATGTATAAAAATGGAAAATACTATCTCGGTGGTGCATTTACGATAGCACACAAAAAAAGTAATGGTGGGCTCGTTCGATCAAACCTCAATGAGTGAAATCAAAAGAAATAAAAGTTATAGGAAAAATTTAAAAAACGCTATCGATTCCTAATTAACTAAATTAGGTCTTATTTATGTTGATTCCGTTTTCTTTTTAAAATCTTTTGTAAGGCTTCTTCGCCCTTCTTGGCACCAAGTAAAACTGTTTTATAAAGTTTTGTGCGAATCGTTGTCGTAAGTTTTACTGGTAGCGGTTTATCGGGAGCAACCGTGATGATCTTCACACCTTTGGGAGGTTTGACGGCGAGTTCTCTTGCTGCATTAAAATGAAAGTGGTGGAGTTTACGCATCAGCCTACGGATGGTTCGTCTAGTTGGAAAAGCTAGTAAACTGGTAAATCTAGTAAGCGGACCGGATATATGCCGAATGGGCGAATTCATAATCACCACAATTTCTTTATACCCGGCTTCGATGATATCTTGAATCGGAAGTGGATTTAAAATGGCAGCATCAGAATATAATGTTCCGTTTAACCAATGTTTACCGCGAGTGGCGATCGGTAATGATGTAGCCGCCTTCAATAAATCAAAAACATTGGAAGAAGTTGCTTTGATGTACTCAATAGAATGTGTATGTAAATTACTCACCGCAACTACAAAATGTGGGACATTCTTTCGATCCAAAGTTTCCGATTCCAGGCGAACTTTTTTACGAAAGATAAAATCAATGAGATACTCTTGGTTGAGGAGAGTTTTGCCCTGAAACGGATGTAAAAAAGAGATCAGTTTACTTCCCGACAAATCCTTATACCAAACAGCCAGTGCCTTCTCACTTTTGACAGGTTCTTTTTTGGGCATTGATACGTAATATGCCGCCGCACAAGCACCGGAGGAAACACCCACCACCAAATCAAAGTAATTCGGTCGCAAGAACCTATTCCAAGCATACAAAACTCCTCCAGAAAATGCACCTTTCATCCCGCCTCCTTCCACAAGTAAGGCACGTTTTGTCCCTTTCGCTTTGGGAAGTTTAGGTTTGTTAGGAGATTCACTAGAAAATTCTTTCGACACCATAATGTCAGAGTCCGCCAACCCAGTTTCGGTTGCAAAAAACTTATTCTAAAAAAGATAGCGAATTCTGTCCTTAGGGGAATCGACAAACATAGACATCTGAAAGAACTCGCATTACAAATTTGATAAAAAATTTCCACGCGATACAATAAATTTCACTACGTACGCAATTGAATAATAGTATGCTCGGCATTAAAACTTTGGAAACAAATGTAAATGGAACCCTTGTCAAAGGATCCTTGCAGTTGAATGCCAGAGGGGCTTACCAATTGGATCTAATTTGTCCGTATGCAGGACCAATGTTTACATTTTCGTTTCCTAAGGTTTACCATGCACTTTGGGATGGTCATACTTCAGAAATCGACGGATATGCAATCAGCCATCTTCGAACTCTCTTTTACAAATGTGAAAATATCAAAAAGGAAGTTCCAAAGTTTGAACGTGAACTCAAAGAGTTTTGGTTGGAGATAGAAACGATTTCAGTACTTTCCCCATTCGAATGGAATGAAAAATGTACGTTTCTAAAAAAGGCCTTACAAGACGGTTATATGGATGCAGACATATACGAAAAAACATTAAATGATCTTACGATCATGATGGAAAAAAAATATTTTGAACGAGAGAAACGTTGTGAAGCATTTTTACATCAGTACCTTCCCGAGTATTCACACCTACAAAATCATTTTTCATGGATTCGCTTCTGTTATGAATTAACAGAAAAAAAACATCTGCTTTTACTTTAAATTTTCCTTTTTCTTGCCAAAGATATGAGTCTGTTCTTTACTTTCCATAAGGGCGGAAATTTATTTCCGAAATCCCCAATAAAGAACTCGGAATTTACTTATGCGACCAATGGATCAAATCACAGGGAAAGAACAAAAACACCATGTGATCTTACACTATCTCATGAATCAGGAAATGAATTCGAATTGGAATGGACAAACCCAATCCATGACCGTCACACAGGAGTTACCTGGTGGCGAAGAGATTGTAGTTGATTGGTCCGAAGTATGGCCATTGACACAGGGTTCTACCTTTATCCTTTCAAAATTATTAGCAAGGTATCTAGAACTTCATTGCACTTTTGTAAAACAAATTTCACCACACAAAATCCAAATCCATGTTGATAAAGTGCTGATCGCAAAAAAAGAAAGACTAAGCCCACGTTTTACAATTACCGAGGATGGACTTGTCAACGTTACGAACATTGTCAGTTCCAAAACAATCATTGAAGCCAATATGTTTAATATTCCAACACTGGTGCGAGTCAACTTTGAAGATTATCGCAAACGGATGATGGCAAGATCTGGGGAACCAGGGACTATGGATATTTTTAAATCAGGGTTGGAAAGAAAGTTTGATGTAGTTAAATCAAGCCAAAAGATTTTGTTTATCAAAGACGCTACAAATTCAGAAAGTTACCGATCCGATGCGGAAGGTTTTGTCAATTATGAAGATGAAATTGATGAACAAGTTGATAAACTGGCAATGGCCGCAAGAGATAAAAAAATAAAATCGGAACTCATTGTACCCATTCTTTATAAAAATGAATTAGAAGAAATTATTCCCATTGGCTACTACTGGTTACAAACAAAAGACAAATTCATTACCGATGATGATTTAAGTTTTTATCAAACACAAATCGCTGAGATGATCGAAAGGATCAAAGATGCAAATTTGATGACCACTGTAGAAAAGTTCCCTGTGTTAGATTTGTCAGCAACTGGATTAAAACTAAGAATTGCTAACAGTAGCTTGGTGGAAACTCTCCCAAAACAAAAAGGAATTTTGTTAGAATTAGTTTTTAAACTGCAAACACCATTTCGTTTTTTTGGTAAAATTGCTTGGGCAAAAAAAGAAGACTCAGGTGACTTACTTGTTGGTGTAGAGTTTTCTGGGAAACGCACTTATGCAGAAAAAGTTAGATTTGAAGAAAATATAGAAATTATCAAAAATAACGGAAAATCCGCAGCGTAAGTCTAACGTATTTCCAATTTAATTGTTTTTGTGATTTTCGGAATTTCATAAGCACAAATATAATATAACATTTTTAAATCAATATAATCGTAGGCACGGGCTAAGTCCTTCTGCCAAAGTGTATCGATTTTTTCCCATGGTATTTCTTGGTATTTGTCTTTTTCGGACTGAGGAATCTTTAAAGA
Organism: Leptospira harrisiae; assembly: GCF_002811945.1. Lineage (NCBI taxonomy): Bacteria > Pseudomonadati > Spirochaetota > Leptospiria > Leptospirales > Leptospiraceae > Leptospira > Leptospira harrisiae. The sequence continues at coordinate 198,920 of NZ_NPDX01000004.1, forward strand.
TTCTGTTTGAATATAACGAAGCATTTCTTCTGCAAAAAAACTATCATGATCCCCTTCTTTGAATTCTTGGATTTGGTTTCGGAAAAGAAAGGACTCCAGTTCCCGACAATAGAAAATAAATTCGTGAAACATTTGGTTATTCTAAAATTGGAATCTGTTAAGAACAGTTTTTTTCATTGGCAAAGAAATCCAAATCTTGAATCCTTTCACTACGTATGAAGATCTGCATCCGAACTGTCTTATTTTTCCTTTTTGTTTTGGTACTTCCCATCCAATCTGCAGAAAAGGACTTCCAAATCATTGATCTAGTTGTAGGGAAAGGGGAAGAAGCATTTTCCGGATCCTATGTCACTGTGCATTATGTGGGCAAACTCACAAACGGAACCAAATTTGATAGTTCTCGTGATCGAAATCGACCTTTCGAATTCAATTTAGGTGCAGGAGAAGTGGTAAAAGGTTGGGACAAAGGAATCAAAGGTATGCGAGTGGGTGGCAAACGCAAACTCATCATCCCACCGGAACTTGGTTACGGAAGTAAAAAAGTTGGGAACATTCCGCCGGATTCTACTTTGATTTTCGAAGTTGAGCTTTTGAAAATCTACTAATCATTTTTTATCGGAGATGTACTTAAGGGAGAAAGGGAACTCCCCAGTCACGAATTTCTTGACAAAGTTAAGAATCATTCTAATTTGTTTTGACTATGCCAATGTCGAACTTCCGATTATTTTCTCTACTAATTCTAATTGGATTATTTTTGTACCAATGCAAACCTAAATCTGATTCCGATGAAGAAGCCTTACTACTGCTAGCTGCTGCTGCAACAAAAATTTGTGCCAATGCAGCATATACAGGAACAACAGTTGTCAATTCGACTGCAACATTAAATACAAACACAGATTGTATCACTGGAATGACCTCATCAATGTCCGCAGATCTTCCAGCTTGGATACGTAACTATTTTAAATGTTCCGTCGGATCTGTCTCCGGATCCAATTACGTTTTCCGCTCGCAAAACATTCCGAATAACAAAAGTTTTTATTTTGGAACCTCTTCTCCCATGTATGTAGCACTTGCAGGTGGACAAAAATCTGCAGGAAACAATCAAATTGCTTCCCAGTGTTTGGTATACACCATCCCGAGTTCTCCGGCTGCCAAGTCTGGCTCATTAGTGGGAACACAAAGTGGTTATGCTTCTGTAGGCATTACGGTGAATGGACTTGCTATTTTCAACAATGCTGCAGCTCCCGGTGATACATTGGCAACGGAAGCACAAACTTTTGATACATTCAATGGCCATCCACAAAGCTCTGGAGTTTACCACCACCACTCCCAACCACTCAATGTAACCAATAATAATGCAAACTTGGTAGGAGTCTTAATTGATGGGTTCCCTGTTTATGGTTTACATTGTGATAATAACACTTCGTCTACTGCAGATGACAATGTCCCTGGAACAGTTGGTCCTGCATTAGATGCAAATCATGGCCACACTGCGCCAACATTGTTATTCCCTGGCGGAATCTACCACTACCATTTTGCAAGTGATGCCACAGCAGGAATTAATACTTTAATTGGTTCAAATTTTTACGGAACCCCTGGAACAGTTTCCAATTAACACTCGCTATGTAGGGAGTTGGATTCTCCTCTTCCTACTTTTTTATTGCAACCTAGTTTTTTGTTCTCCGCTTCGTATTGATGCAGAGGACAAAGGATTATCTGAAGATTCTAATCACTTCCTTCTTTACCAAGGGAAACCACTGACAGGCATTTTGATTCAAAAAAATCCTATCCTTTTAGAAATTTATGAAACCGAATATTACAAAGGAGTTCCTCACGGTCATTATACGGCAAAAAAAGAAAACGGAACATTAATCGAAGATAGAAACATTCGGTATGGACAAAAACATGGAAAACAATTTAGTTATTTTGAAAATGGGAACCTAAGACAAAAATCGGAATTTGAAAACGGCAAACCCATAGGTGAATCTATAGATTATTTTGACAATGGTAAAATGGCCACCTATCAAACGTTTAATGATTCAGGTCGACCCAAAGTTTCAAAAAAATGGAACCGACGAGGACAAATATACCTAAACCATGTTTTTACGGAAACTGGCGAAAGTTTTGGAAAGCCAGGGAGTAAACTCTGTGAACCAATTCCTGAGGTAAAATAAAAACTTCCATGATACCAATAATTTCTATTCCAAACAGTCTCGCTAACTTCAAAGAAAAAAATACCAATCAAAATCTCCGAAATAGATTTTCTCCTTCGCCCTTAATTTTATTTTTAATTACACTTTGTTTGTTCCATACAAACTGCAAAAAATCAGAACAAACTCCTAGTGCCAGTGTCCTGCCTTATTTTTCAGGGAAAGATTTTGATCCAGTTTGGGTAGAAAATCCAGAAAAGGATTTATCCTTAAAAAAAATTCCGAAATCTTTTGCCTTAACGGAACATACGGGAAACCAAATTCTTTCGAAAGACTGGGCACCAAGCGAACATTTGGTGGTTTTTTTTTATGCTACCTGTCACGGGATTTGTCCCTTAATCACGAGAAACTTAATCCAAGTAGAACCGAACCTTTCAGAATTTCCAAATCTCAAAATTTTTTCGATCTCCATCAATCCTAAGGAAGATACAGTTCCCGTTTTACAGAATTATCGTAAAACCTTTCAGATCAAAAATCCGAATTGGAGTTTTTTTACGGGGAAAGAAAAGGAAATTGAAAATTTTGCCAAAGAAACTTGTGGTGCGGAGATGGAAGGATTTTCTGTAGAACGTGGGAAGTATGAGTTTGTTCATACGGAAAATATTTTTTTATTTGATAAAGATAAGTATTTACGTGGGATCTACCGCGCCAAAGGTACGGGCGATGTACAAAGGTTAGTGGAAGATTTAAAAAAACTAAGACAAAAAATCAATTAATCTAAGGATTTTTTTAGAATCCTTAGATGGTTTATGTGAATAGAGGAACTTTGTTTCACTAATTCTTTAAAACTTAGTTTTTAATTTTATATCCCGTTCTGAAGATAATCCAAGTCACGGTCAAACATACTGTCAAAAATACAAGGATCATAGAAATACTCACAGAAAGTGCCACATCAGCCCTTTCAAAAAAACTATACCGGAACCCACTCACTAAATACAAAACTGGATTGAACATACTGAGTTTTTGCCAGAATGGTGGCAACATCTGGATGGAATAAAAACTTCCACCAAGAAATACAAGGGGAGTGATGACGAGCATAGGAATCATTTGGAGTTTTTCAAAACTATCCGCCCAAATTCCTATCACAAATCCAAACAAACTAAAACTAATACAAGTTAGCACTAGAAAAAATACCATTAGAATGGGATGATCGATGCGAATGGGTACAAAAAAAGATGCAGTAATCAGCATTAATACACCAAGCATCAGTGATTTTGTGGCCGCAGCACCCACATACCCAATCACAACTTCCCACATGGTAACCGGTGCCGAAAGGATTTCATAAATGGTTCCATTGAACTTAGGAAAATAAATTCCAAAAGAAGCATTGGATATACTTTCTGTAAGAAGTGACAACATCACAAGCCCCGGAACAATGAAACTTCCATAATGGATTCCATCAATTTCTTGGATACGTGATCCAATGGCCGACCCGAATACAATAAAGTATAAAGAAGTAGAAAGTACAGGCGAGGCAATACTTTGTAAAAGTGTTCGAAAGGTTCTTGCCATTTCAAATCTGTAAATTGACTTGATTGCGTAAAAATTCATACAGCCTCCTGTAATAACTGAACAAAGATTTCTTCTAATGAACTTTGTTTTGTACTCAAATCACTAAATTGGATTTTTAATTTTTTCAAATCATCCAGAAGTTTGGTAATGAGGCTACTATCATCAGAGCGGTCATACGTAAACACGAGAGCGGAATTTTGATCCACAAGTTCCAAGGTATATTTCGCAAGTGACTTAGGAATGAGTTTTAGACTTTTTTTCAGTTCAATCCTAAGTTGTTTTTTACCGAGTTGTTTCATAAGGCGATCTTTGTCTTCGGTAAGAAAAATCTCACCTTTTCTAATCACTGAAATTCTATCGGCAATGGATTCTGCTTCTTCGATGTAGTGGGTCGTAAGGATGATGGTAACCCCATTTTTTCGAAGAGATTCTACAATCTTCCACATATCCTTTCGTAGTTCCACGTCTACACCGGCACTTGGTTCATCTAAAAAAAGAATTTTCGGCTCGTGTGACAATGCTTTGGCGATTAAAACTCTTCGTTTCATCCCTCCAGACAAAGTCATAATCCTTTGGTCCTTTTTGTCCCAAAGGGAAAGTGATTTTAAAACTTCTTCAATGTATTTTGGGTTTGCTGGTTTTCCATAGAGTCCCCGTGTAAATGATACACTAGCCCAGACCGTTTCAAAAGCATGGACACTGAGCTCTTGGGGAACAAGTCCAATCAGAGATCTTGTCTTTTTAAAATCTCTGATGATATCAAATCCACCAACAGACACCTCACCAGCGCTTGGTGATACGATTCCACAGACCAAATTGATCAGTGTGGTTTTTCCGGCTCCATTGGGTCCAAGGAGAGCATGGATTTCGCCTTCCTTTACTTCCCAATTTACATCCTTTAATGCTTGGAATCCATTGTCATAAGACTTGGAAACTTGTTTTAGAGTGAGGATCGATTTCAAACGGTTTCATCCTTCCAGCCAATGTCTTTCAGGAAGTCGTCATAACCCCCGTCATAAACAAAAACTCGGTTGTCATCGAATACAATTAGTTTTGTGGCCACAGCACGCAAGTGCATTTCGTTGTGTGTGACCATGATTACGGAACCATCAAAGTTATCTATGGCTTCAATGAGTGAGTCACAAGACTGCATGTCCAAGTGGTTTGTCGGTTCATCCAAATACAATAAATGGCAAGGTGTGACCAAAATTTTCCCAAGTAGAACCCGGCTCTTTTCTCCTCCGGAGAGAACCTTAATCTTTTTTAAGGCCAGGTCTTCGGAAAACATAAGTCCACCAGCAATGTTCCTTGCTTTTCCTTCCGAACAATTGGAATCCGCACTCATGATCTCTTGGACAACTGTGTTACTTTCGTTCATGTTCAGTTTGTTGGTTTGGCCGAAGTATCCTTCTTTCAAAATAGGATGTTTTTTGACGGCACCGGAAACTGGGTTTAACTCACCTGCAATTAACTTAAGTAAAGTAGACTTTCCTTTTCCGTTTTTCCCTATGATACAAATGCGATCTTCTGGACCTACACTGATGGAAAAGTTTTCAAATAAGTTGGGAGTTTTTTTGTCATAAGAAAAAGAAACCTCTTCAACACTTAACATCTGACTTGCGGAGAATGGAGCGCTGTTAAAATAAAGTTCCATATCTTCAATGGTGTCGAGTGCTTTCATTTCCCCTTGTTTTTCTAACTTCTTAACACGGGATTGCGCGCGACTTGCAAAACTTGCTTTTGCTTTGAACTTGGCAATAAAGATCTCTTCTTGTTTGCGTTTTTTCGCTTCGTTCTGTCTTGTTTTTTCGTAAATCTCTTCTGCTTGGTTGATCTGCGTGTATAACTTTTCAGTATCACCTTGTACTTTGATGGCTTTGGTTCTATGAATGGCTACGGTATGTGTTACAACACTATCCATAAAACTTCTATCGTGAGTGATGAGGATAATTTCTCCTTCCCATTCCCGAAGAAATTCCTCTAACCAACGTATGGTGACGATATCCAAATAGTTGTTTGGTTCATCAAGAATCAACATATCCGGAGCCGAAACAAGAAGTTTGGCCAAGTTCATCCGAATTTGGTATCCACCTGAAAATTCATCTGGGCTTCTTTCCATATCTTTTTCTGAAAATCCAAGACCAAAAAGAATTCGTTCTACTTTCCAAGTTTCGTATTCATCCCCTTCAGGAAGGCCAAGAGCACATTCTTCCAATACAGTTGGTTTTGTGAATACTAAGTGTTGTTCCAAATGTCCAATGCGGTATCCTTTGGGGATCGTGATGTTGCCTGAGTCCGGCTCAGTTTTTCCTAAAATGATTTGGACAAGGGTGGATTTACCATGTCCATTGCGGCCCACAAGACCCACTCGTTCGCCACGATTGACGCCAAATTGTAAGTCATCAAATAAGACATTGCCATTAAATTGTTTGTTTAAACCAGAGATTTTAATCATATCATTTTCGAAGGCATTTCCTTCTAGTTAGAACCAGGATCGAAAAAGAACCGGAAACGACGAGTAGAATCGAAAAGAAATTGCGGAGGATCTCCTACAGAAATGGTGATTTCAATGACATAATCACTAGAAAAACCACCTCTCAAATTATGGACTTTTTTTGGAGCCTTGGAATTCCGAAACTGTACTGTGCGAACTTTTCTTTTTTGTTTCCTTACTTGCCTCTGTCTCTGCACAGCTGGGGGAAACTATGCCAACGGCAACTTACAAGTGGCCTTTGGTGCAGAAGAAAATTATCTTTTGGTTCGTTCCCTTGATTCCAGTATCATCCACTTAGGAAGTCCGGAAGAAAAACAAGAATACAGAGAAATCATCGATGAGTATTTACGATTCAAAAGCCTCCACATCCAAGGTCGGTATGGAGATGCCTATTTAGCTGTTCGTTCTACACAATCCAAACTCATCAAACTGTATGATAAAATTCTCACCAAAAATATAACACTGGTTCGTTCTGAATTGGAATCTCTTGGTAGAAAATCACGTGACAAAGAAAAAACACAAACCCGTGCTTTTTTACGACTTGCCCTAAGGGACGTAAGCGAAGCCGAACAGAAGTTAGTGATGGCAAGGAACACACGTCCCCTACTGTATCTATTAAAACTTCGAGAAATGTTGTTTTCCCTTAAGATTTTAAAACATGCGGGAAAGTTCGTCGTATTTCTCAATCTTTTACACGACGGTAAGTATATGGATTCCATTGAGAATTCTGATTTTGATTCTATCGAATCGGAACTCATTAGAGGATTTGGAAAAGGGACGAACCCACTACTCGCACTTCATTATGATAATTCCTTTTTACCTTTTGGGGAAGAAAGTATCTACGAAAGTATGATGACAAACTACAAAGCTCCAGAAATTAAAAAAGATTAGTTCATTCATTGGTAACTCGTTATTGCAGGTGGATCAAATCCCTAGCGCGGTTTGCTTTTTCTTTGGCTTCTTCGATCGTGGCTCCGAGCGCTAAACTAACACCCATTCGTCGTTTTCCATCTATTTCCGGTTTCCCAAAAATCCGAATGTCCACTCCCTTTTGTTTCAAAGCATCCTCTAAACCAATATAAACCGGAGAAGTTGTTTTTCCTTCCAAAAGAATGGCGGAACTGGCTGCAGGTGTTTGGAAAATAAGTTCAGGTATAGGAAGGCCAAGTAAAGCTCTCGCATGGAGAGAAAATTCAGAATAATTTTGAGAAATGAGAGTGACAAGTCCTGTATCATGCGGTCTTGGAGATACTTCGCTAAAGTACACTTCGTCCCCTTTCACGAATAGTTCGACTCCAAAAATTCCCAGTCCTCCAAGTCCAGTGGTGACGGTTTCTGCAATTTTTTCTGCTGCACGTAAAGCAAGTTCTGTCATGGGTTGTGGCATCCACGATTCCACATAATCTCCGTTCACCTGTCTATGTCCAATCGGTGGTAGAAACTGAGTTCCACCTATATGACGTATGGTGAGAAGTGTGATTTCAAAATCAAAAGGTATAAATTCTTCAATGATCATTTTACCTTTTCCAGTTCTCCCTCCCGTTTGTCCATATTCCCAAGCCTTTAGGATCTCGGATTCGTTTCGTACCAAACTTTGTCCTTTTCCGGAGGAACTCATAATGGGTTTGACCACACAAGGAAATCCAATCTGTTTTACCGCTTGGGTAAAATCTGCTTCGGTATCAGCAAAAAGAAATTGGGAAGTTTTGATTCCCAGTTCTCTAGAAACAAAATTACGAATCCCCTCCCGGTTCATCGTAAGGTTCACTGCTTTGGCACTTGGGATGATACAAAAACCTTCGGCTTCCAATTGAACCAATGTTTCTGTATGAATGGCTTCAATTTCTGGAACAACAAAATCAGGTTTTAACTCTCGTATGGTGGCTTCCAATTCGATTGGATCTAACATATTGATGACACGAGATTCCTGTGCAACAAGCATAGCCGGTGCATTTGGATAACGATCCACTGCAATGACATGAACACCTAGGCGATTGGCTTCAATCGCAACTTCTTTGCCAAGTTCTCCCGATCCAAGGAGTAAAAGTTTTGTAGCTTTGGGTGTAAATGGTGTTCCGATCATATTCACAAAGATCAGGAAGCGGCCCATTCAGACAAGAAAGTTTATGGGCACTAAAAAGTTTGGAATTTAATTTTTAAGTTACATTAAGTAACGTTTACCAAGTTTGTCTCTTTGGTAAATATTGGCACCCATACGAATGAGTAAATCTGATATTTCACCAAGACCGTCAAAGCTATTGGCGATATGGAGCGCAGTCACTCCACTTGGATCAGCGGAATTGGGATCAGCTGCCGAATTTAACAATACTTCCACTGCTTCAATGTTCCCTGTTTCGGTTGCTTTGTGAATTGGATACAAACCCATGTTATCTGGTCTATTCGGATCTAAACCTAAGGATAACAATTTTTTCAAATAATAGATATCGGAAACTTCTGTAACAACGATTCCAAGTAACAAGGCAGATTCAGATACTAAAACTTCTTTTAATTCTGGATCAGATAATAACAAATCAAACGATTCTTTATCTTCTCTAGTAATGGCGGAACACAATGTGCGTAATCTGAGATTAAATTTTGTTTTACCAACGAAATCGATAATGTTTTGTATCATGTTTCTATCCTATCAGTATGAGACGAATCTCCATTGTAAAAATGGGACATTTTTTCGTATTCTGCGAACCATTCGTTAGGAATACTTCCAGAAATGCGTTTAAAATCATGATTGAAATGAGACTGGTCAGAATATTCGAATTCATGAGCCAAGTCAGTAAAACGTATGTCTGGATTGTTTTTTCTGTAGTGGTCCGGATTTCGCACCATCTCAAGTAACCTGTGCACTGTTCTGTATTCAGATGGATTCATCCCCACAATTTCTTTGAATTTACGATCCAATTGTTTTCTGGAAATTCCCAATTTTTTACAAAGTATTTCAATTGGAGTGTTGGGTCGTGTGAGTTCTAAAAGGGCAAATCGAACATAAGTGGGAATTTCCGAAGGTTGTCCCGAAAATTCATTCAAAAACTTAGAAAGAAATTCAAAAATTCGATTTTCCGAAGGGAATTCATAATCCAAAAACTCACCTAACATTGATTCATTACCAATTTCAATAAATTGGTTTTGTAACTCATCAGCCCGTTTAGAAAAAAGAGTAAACAATCCTCCCACAAAAAACCGAATTGCAATCAGAGATAAATCAGATTCAGAAAGAATCCTCCATCTCCTTGTTTGTGGTCCAACCATATGTAATTTTGGCAACCGAATTAGTTGTCGATTTTCAGTTTCTACAAGTGGAGGTTCCGTCAAATGAAAAACCATCTCACACTCGTAAGATGGAAGAATCCAAGGAAGTTCTCGAGTTTTCACTTCTTGCCAAATCCAAAACTCCTTAACAGAAGATTTTAAATTTGAAGGAGGATTGATAAATCGAATGTCCAAAAGTTACACCACTTGTATTTATACTTTTATTTCCAACGACTCATTCGAAGTGCATTCAAAACCACTGAAATAGAACTGAATGCCATAGCCGCACCACTCACCCAAGGAAGAAGAAGTCCAGATGCAGCGATTGGAATTCCTAATAAATTGTAACCAAGTGCCCAAACAAAATTTTGTCGAATGTTAGTGACTGTGTCCTTACCGATACTAATTAGATCCACAATTCTTTGGATGTCTCCATTCACAAGGACTACATCGGCAGTTTGGATCGCAACATCAGACCCAGTTCCCATAGCAATTCCAACATCTGCTGATGCTAGCGCAGGCGCATCATTGATTCCATCTCCCACCATTGCTGAATGGATTTTTTCTGTTTTGAAAGTGACGATGATCTTTGCTTTTTCTTCAGGAAGAAGACCTGCATAAACTGCTGAGATTCCTACTAACTCGGCTACTTTGTTTGCAGAATTTGGATGGTCTCCTGTCAGAAGGACAGGTTCTACACCCATTGACTTTAGTGAGGAAATCGCTTCTTTTGCATCATTACGCAAACTGTCCTCAACTCGAAAAACAATCATCCCTTCTATGTTTCCACGAATCCCAACAAATACCAAACTCGATCCATCTTCTGACCAAGTTGTAATGGATTCTTGGATGGATTTAGAAATGATAAAACCACTTTCTTCAACAAACGTTCGTTTGCCGGCAACATAATAATTTCCTTCTTGTTCTGATTGAATTCCACCACCAGGAAAAGTTTTAGTAGAAACAAGCAAATCAGAATTTGGTAAAAGATTTTTTTCCTTTCCATAACCCACAATGGCTTTGGCAAGCGGGTGATCAGAAGTTTGTTCCATCCTAACAACGTTTTTTAAAATTTGGTCTTGGCTGGCTTGTTCTAAGCCAAAATGGATCATTTCAGTAACTTTTGGTTTTCCTTCCGTCAATGTTCCCGTTTTATCAAACGCAATCCAATTGATTTTAGAAACCGATTCTAAAGCCTCTGCACTTCTAAACAACACACCATGTTTGGCAGCTCGTCCTGTACCAACAAGTAATGAAATTGGCGTAGCAAGACCCAATGCACAGGGACAAGCAATCACAAGAATTGCAATGCTTGTTTCTATGGCTGATGTAATATCACCAGGTGTAAACGCAAAGTACCAAACAAAAAAATCTATGAGACTAATCGAAATGACAATTGGAACAAAATAGGCTGAAATTTGATCGGCAATCCTCTGAATGGGTGCTTTGGTACCGAGAGACTCTTCCACTGAACGAATGATATGCGAAAGTGTTGTGTCATTCCCAACTTTCGTTGCTTTCACGACAAGCGAACCATTCCCGTTGACTGTGCCACTCAAAATTGAATCACCGATTTTTTTTTCTACCGGCATACTTTCGCCAGTTAACATTGATTCATCGGCGAAACTCGCTCCCTCGGAAACAATACCATCCATTGGAAACCTTTCCCCTGCCTTTACCAAAACCATGTCACCTTGTTTTAAATATTCGTTGGGAACTTCAGTCCATTCACCATTGGATTTTACAGTGGCTGTCTCTGGTCGAAGTTTAAGTAGAGCATTGATTCCATCACTGCTTTTCCCTTTGGCAAAATGTTCAATCCATTTACCCCCTAAAATAAAAGTAATTAGGACTGCTGAAGTTTCAAAGTATAAGTCTTTGCCAAATATACTATAACCATAAGCAGCACTTGTACCAATGACAACGAGGACATCCATATTTGCTGACCCATTCCGTAAAGCTCGGTAAGCAGACTTATAAAACGGAAATCCAATTAGGAATTGAACTGGGAATGCAATGGCCATCTGAACAAACCTATCCATTAAAAAATGCGGCATCGGTATAAAACTTAAAAACTGAAAATGGGTTACCATTCCATAAAACAATGGTAAGGAGAAGAAAACTGATAAAAGAAACCGAACTTTTAAATTTCGAATTTGTTCTTTTTGTTTTTTTTCAGTTTCAGATTGTTTATTTGCATCATGAACCAGTGCGGAATATCCAAGTGACTCAACTTTTTCTAAAAGAGAACCGATACTGACGGAATCTGAGGTTCGCAAAAAAACAGACTCACGGGCAAAGTTAACACGAACTTCATAGACTCCATCCATTTTCGAAAGGCCCTTCTCAATTCGAAGGGCACAATTCGCACATGTCATACCAAAAAGATCTAATGTTCGTTCGGTGGTATTACTTAACGTTTCCAAGTGAATATCCATCCTCTCCTAAACGTTCACGTAGTAAATTTAACTCCGCATCCGTTAAAGATTCTTTTACTGAGACAGTTTTTAAATCTAAATTTGCAGTTGCTTCTTTTCCATTTTCTGCAAACACTTTCTCTACAGTTTTTTTGCAATGTCCACAAGTCATTCCTTCAATTTCATAATTAACCATGATGATGCTCCTTAATTTCTACTTTTTTCTCAGATAACGGAAGTTTGTATTTTACATCCGCACCTTTTTGCATATTCCATTCAGGCGAAAGAATTAACTCTCCTTCCAACACCGACTTTCCATTCGGGATCTCACAATAAAAATGATCAGGATGGTCCGAACACTTCAAAGGGATTTCCATACCATTTGATATTACTTTAGCTCTTAACTTCGAATTTTTGGAAGTAGGATTTTCAAAATTTATATCCAATAGATACACTTTAAAACCCAAATTTTGGTATGGAAGAACCTCAGTATGGAAAGCTCCCGGCATCCGAATCACTCCACCATGAGGACCTGGTTTGTGTTCCCCATGTGCCGCCATCTGGTTTAAACTAATGAAAAGAACCAAAACAGCTAGTTTGATAAAATTTTTGATTGGCTTCATGATAACTCCTTTGTCAACATAGATCCAGTCTAAACCTTCCAACCGTTGGAAGGTCAATAGCCGATTTCACTTTTTTTTATTATTTTTATAATTTTTTTTGGAGATAGATATGAATATTGGAGAACTTTCCAAAGAATCGGGAGTCAGCACAAAACTCATTCGTCACTACGAAGGAATTGGACTCATTCCAGAAGCAGGTAGAACTGAAAATGGGTATAGGTTTTATACACCAGAAGACATCCACTACTTACGTTTTATCAAAAGATCGCGAGAACTTGGATTTCCACTCGAAGATATTAAAAGTTTACTTGGACTTTGGAAAAATAAATCCCGAAGTAGCAAACAAGTAAAATCACTCGCTGAAAAACATTTAAACGAATTGGATTTGAAACTTAAACAACTAAAGGATATGTCGGATACATTAAAAACCCTCGTCAAACATTGCCATGGCGACCATAGGCCAGACTGTCCCATTCTAAAAAACTTGGAACAAACCTAATCAAAAGAAAAAATAATTTTAATTTATAAATCTTTTTTAAGAATATCAGCAATCAATCGAGTGGCCACCTCATTGATATGGATATCTCCACTTTGTAATAAATCTGTTCTGTATCGCATTAAATGCCTTAAATCGATGAATGGAATGTGATTTTCCTTTGTTAACTGAATCAAATCCAAAACCAACTCGGAATCAGATTCCAACCAACTAGGATTCATTTGAAATCCTATGTCTTTATATATTTCATAACGAGTTTTGTCATATTCCACTTCCAAAGGAATATAAACTACCTTAAGATCTTTCCCATCTTTATTTATTTTATCTTTTAATTGTAAAAATATTTTCCTCCATCGATCAAAATTTAATTTTGCAAAAGTTTTAGTATCAAGGGAACTCGAAAGATAATTGGGACTGATTTGGAATAATGTTTTGAGTGGGAGGAAATCAACCATTTCATTTTTTTTGGTTTTTAAAACTGAAGGAACATATGGAAGTTTAGATACTCTTTCCAACTCCTCTTCCATTCTCACTTGAATGGAATCAAAATAAGATTTTTTCAAAAACAATCGTGCTGAGTTTGGAAAGAAAAACGAAAACAGGTGAATGTATTTTTTTTGATGATTCACAAAATGAACATAGTCTGGAGTATCACCAGTTTCATATATGTCATTCCCATAAACAAACAAATATACAGTTGTCACTTTTAAAACAGGACTCAGTTTTAAATACATAGAAAATTCGTTTTCTAAGGTAAAGCCAGGAATACCCACATTGGTCCACTGGCATTTTGTCTCTCGATTTAAAATTTCCGCGAATGTATCCTTCCAAAACAATCCCGATCCAAAAGTCTGAGAATCACCTAACAGCAAATACCTACAATCTGGATTTTTTTTTAGATTTCCAATCCGAACTCCATATTCATTGATCTCCCCAAATTCTCTTTCCCCTCCTCGGAAATAAGGAATTTTTTTTCCAGCTGGGAAATGATAATGGCCATAAGAAAATCTTAAAAAGTCAAAGGAATCAATGAATCTGGCAGCAAAAACCAATCCGCAAAAAAACAATAAGGTATAAAGAATCAATTTTATGGGTTTAGAAAGAAAAGTGGACTTATGAATATCTTTTTTCATTGCAGATCTTTGGATTTAGAGAAGAGTATACCTGTTTCCGATTTCACATGGATCAATCAAAAAAAGCAATAGGTTTCTTTGTTAGTTTGGCATTTTTGGTTTTGGGATTTTTGTTAATTACAACAAAACAGATCGAACCTTTTTCCGATTTTGCTCTATTAGAATGGCAAATCAAGTTAGCCCTGCAAGGCACATTTCACCTCCAATATAGTTTTCTTTTAGAAGATCCTAACTTTCAGTTTTTTCCACTACCAGATCTTTTTTTCCATGTACATAATGGCCTTCCCTATTCCACTTTTCCAAACTTTTACCCCATTTTCGTTTCTCCACTATATTTAGGTTTTGGAGCCGCAGGAATTAAACTCGGACAATTTGTTCTCTTTTTCTACACTATTTTTATATTTTACCAAATTAAAAAAGATAAAATTGCCACAATACTTTTGTTATTTGGCTCAATACTTTCTCTCTATATATTTCTAATCCATGAAACCATTTTATTTTTCTTTTTAGAAGTGGTAATATTATATTTTTACAATCGCAAATGGTCGATTTTATCTGGCTTCCTATCAATGTGTTTAATCTGGATGCGACCGGAAATGGTTTTTTCTATATTTTTAATTCCATTTTGTTTTCCAAAAGAGAAAAACTGGAAACTATACCTTCTGACTTTGTTTGTTACAGGATTTATTTTTTCGGTCCTAAACTTTATGACCTTGGGAACATATGTCCCTCTCCGTCTTGTAAAAAACTCCGAATTCCAATTCCGTTTAGATACAAGTTTGTATTTGTTTAAACTATGGATAGAGCAAGCACCTATTTTTGTTTTCTTTGTTTTTTATTTTATAAAATCAATTTTTCAAAAAAAAGTTATCTACCAAAATCTTTTATTAATCCTAGTCACAATTGTAATGATTCTCATCTCCCCAAACACTGGCGGGCATAACACTCCACGTTATTTATTTGGACTCATTCCTCTTTATATAGTTTTGCTCAAAAATAACGAAACAGTAGAGTCCAAAATTTCAATAAATTGGGGTATTCTATTGTTAATTTTATCAATTTATCAATCGAATTTACTTTTCCAAAAAACAAAAGAACTAAAAAAAATTTCCCAATACCAAACGAACACAATCCAAGAAATTACCAAGATAAAGGATAAGTTTTTGGTTTTTAACAATTCTGATTTTTCTTTTGTCATATTACAAAAGTTTGCTGCTTTACCTTTCACTCCGGCAGAAAAGGAACTTCTTTTACTAAGACCTAATTATGATAATAAAAAATTCATTCAAATTCTAACTACACACCAGAATCGCTCTTTTACATTTTTAGAACTTCCTCCTTCTCCGACTCCACTTCGTCCGAATGAAATAGAATTACTTTCACAATACCAGATCAAATATCGTTTAGGTAATCGTTATCAATTGCCAAATGCATTACTTCCGATCCAAGCAACAGATTGTTATGTGGACATTTTTTTTCACCCTTAACCAAGAAAGATATTTCCAAATTTGTTTTCTCCTTGGAATTTCATAGGCTTTTGTTTGAATTCGTCATATGAACTCAAAACAATGCCCAAGCTGCGGTAGTCACAATATTTACCAAGAGTCTGCGACTGTATACAGGTGTGGAGATTGTTTTGATCGTCTTCCCACTGGCAGCATGGCTGAATTTCCACCACCGAAAGTGTATGGAACACAACAAAAATCATTACCAAACACACTTGGAAATTGGAAGAACCTAATCACTGGAATTGTTGTTGTTTGGATTGTTTTAGGGTCTTCCTTTTTTACATATTACCAAAAACTTTCACAAGGACAAGTTCTCTCCGAAGAAGAGGAAACTACTACCATCAAAATGGATCCAAACTTGGAATCAATAGAAATGATTCCTGAAGGTGAATTTCAATTTACCACTGCCATTCCAGATGGAATTGGAAATACTTATATCGTTGGAAAATTTACAAACAAAAGTGGACATCAACTAATGATGCCAAAGTTTACTGTTGATTTATTAAACGACGAAGGAACAAACGTTGGCACGTACTTTGGTTATGCAGAAAAAAATACAGTGAACGATGGAGAATCAGTCATATTTATTGTATTAACAGAAAAAACACCGAACTTTGCTAAATTTGAAATCAATGTATCAGCAACTACCATTCCGACAGATGACAATCAACCAGAACTATTATTAAAACAAATCGAAATCCAAAGGAACCAATACAAAGAAATAAAACTTTTGGGTAAAATTAAAAACAAAGGAAATACAACTGCTAACTTTGTACGAATTACATGTTTACTCATCAACAAACAAGAAAAAGCGGTAGATTACGAAACCGTCAGTATAGAAAAAGAAGACTTTTTACCAAAAGAATCCTTAAACTTTGAAATCAATTTTTCGAGAACAAAACAAATTCCTGATTCCTATTATTGCGAAACTGATTCCATTTTAAAAGAAACTTCCAATTAGTTTTGTTATGATTATTAATCCCAATGTTTATGAAGCACTCTATAAAAATTGTCGATTGACCGATCTAAATTATGAGACCTCCAATAGGGATTTGCTTCTAACGCATCCTGGACAGATTTTACTACATTTCTTGTAAAATTAGTGCGGTCAATTTTTGAACCTGTTTCCAATTTCTCAAAATTAGTATTCCGAATGGATAGTTCTTTTTTTATAGCTGCTGAAATGACCAAAACTGCTTCTTCAGAAGTTAGGCGGTGTTCCATAACAAGTAACTCGGCAGCTTCTTTGATCAATTTTAATTGCCTTTGACTCACTGACATACAAAACCGAATACAATCAAATCATAAAAAGAATTGAAAAACAATTCAGAAACAAAAAATCAAAGTCGAAAAATCCTTTCAAAATTTACCAACTTATAAAAATAGTTTTAAACCTTGGCAATTGTAATCGAAATCAAGAACAACGATCTTTCTTTTGATGGACTCAGCGGATTCCGGGAGAGAATTATGTCTACCATTCACAATACGAAGGAAGATGTGGTCTTAGACTTTACCGAAATCTCCATGTCTCTGGACAGTGCCACCATTGGGGAACTAATGAAGTTTCACTCTGCACTTGAATCCCAACAGTTACAATTACAAATACGAGGAGTGAACAAACTCATTCGTACCGTCTTTCGTTTGAACAAACTCGACACAATCTTACATCTAATTGATTGAAATCTACGTAAGAGTACGAACTTATCCGCAAAGATATTTTGTAGGTCTACTCTTTCCATTTCGTCCTATTCTAGGTGAAATCATTTTGGCTCTTCTTCATTCTTTTCTTTTTAACAACTTGTTCTCATAGAAAAGCTGATACTCTACTCTGGCTGCTTCCTTTGTTTGGAAATACCAACTCTACTGAGAACCTTCCCGACACACCAACAAACCCAGTTGAAGTTACTGTTCCCACTTCCATCCAAATGACAATCTTAACAGCGGCATCAACAAAACTACTTTGTCCACTTTATGGAGGTCTCTTTATCCAATATATCGAAGGCGATGAAAAAACTTGTTCAGCGTCGGATTTAGATCCAAGTTGTATCAATGTTAAAATCAATGAAAACGGATCCCTAATTCTCATAGATCCAAGGACTTATATCGGAATTGATTTCCCAACAACAGTGGAAATTAGAAACAATTTATTGCCAAAAAATAAAAAATCCAGTCTGTTTTGTTTTTTGATGCCCATCCCTACAGATATGAGCCAAATGGAAATGTATAGTTTCCAAAACCAATCAAATGATTTATCTGCAAATAATTGTTACCATAGTTTAATTGGAACTCGCTGCGTTGACACATTCCCACTTCTCGGACATGCGAGATTTACAATTCCGAAAGAATTTCCCGTTGATGTTTCCGATGGAAATGGCCATGCAGGATCGCACACTTTAGAACTTAAATTTGTAACGGATGATAATCTTTATACTACCTGTATCTACATTGGGAATGAACATACGAGGTTAAAAGGATTTACAGCTAACGCATATATAGCTGGGGATCCAGAATCAAAAGGAAAATCAGGATATTGCGCTCAGTGTGAATCGAATTATTGTAATTCGGTAGATCTCATTACAGGACTCGTCGCTCCTTCCGTAGAGGTGAATCGATTTGTTATTCCTGTTGGTGAAACATTCACTGTAAAAAATGAAATCTCATTATCAGTAATCAAAGGTCAAGGACCGTTCAAACATACCACTCGCTGGACAATAGAAAACTTTCAACATATAGTTCATTTTGAAGAAGTATCGATTTTACCTGCGAGCAGCGTATTCCTTCTTTGGTTTATCGTCCCTTCATTCGTGATGATTTTTTACTTTTATCATAAAAAATGGAAACATTGGTGGAAGAAAAAAAGTTAATGAATTGGGAACAATAGATCGAATTGAACACTTTGTCCAGGTTTAACGTTAGCTTTTCCTTTCAATTGTTGGACCAGTAAATTCATAAGTTTAATTCCAAATCCCGATTCAGAATTTTCTAACGAATAATTTTTTGGAAGAGGTTCTCCATCATCACTATAAATAAAATGGATTTGTAGATCAATTTTCTTTATAGTAACGGTAATTTTTCCAACTCCTTCCATTTGAAAGGAATGTTTCACTGAGTTACAGATCAATTCATTTAAGATGATTCCTAAATTATTTGCAATGTCTGGTTTAATGATAATGGGTTCATTTGAAATAAATTCAAATCGTATTAACTTCGGATAAGTTGATAAAATTTGGGATACTAAATTGGGAATATATTCTTTTAGATCTATTTCATTAGGATTTTGGGATCGATACAACCTATCATACAAGGCCATCATACTTCGCAAACGACCTGCCGCTTCATCAAACTGCTCTTTTAAAAGTGGATCCGGCGAAAAATTTGACTGCATCTTTAATAAACTAAATACAGAAAACAGATTATTTTTGATTCTGTGGTGCACCTCTTGCAAAAGTAATTCTTTCTCTTGCAACAACTGAGTCACCCTTTCTTCTGATTCAATGGTTCTTGTAATTAATGTATGTAAAGCAACAAACCTATTAATATTTCCATCGATAGATCGCAAAGGAACTATGGTTACACTAACCCAATAAATTGAACCAGTTTTCGTTCGGTTTCTAATTTCTCCCTTCCAAACATATCCATTTTGAATCATATGATACATTCGTTCAAAAAATTCTGACGAATGAAATCCGGAATTCAATAAACGGTGGTTATTTCCTATTAACTCATCTCTTGAATACAACGAAATTTCGCAAAATCGATCATTGGCATAAGATATATTCCCATTTCTATCAGTAATAGTGATTACAGCGTGTTCATCAAAAGCGAATTTTAATTGTGAAAATTCAAATTGAGACATTTTTAATTCAAAAAAACTTTGGTAATGTAATTCAATCGGCTTTGCAAGTAAATCAGCAGTGGTTTGTGTTTTGCCTAAAGATTTCGTATGTAATTTGAACTCGATTCCAATCTCTTCCGTAATATCTCTCGCAACAACTAAGATTCGTTTGTTTCCATTAACATCTTGTTGGAACTTTCCTCTACATTCGAAAGTTAAAAAATGCCCATTTTTATGGGCAATTCGCCAAATTCCCTTAGTCTCAGACCCAGGTGTTTGCAAAAAAGACATCTTCGTGAGAAGTTCGCCTCTATCTTCTGGATGAAAAAATTCGTCTACAGATCGACCTAAAATCTCATGTGCCTCATAACCTAATCTATGTTTGTGATAGGAATTTGCGTAACAAATTTTTTCGGATGAATCTAATTCGCAAATTAAATCAGGTATGTTCGAAAGTAATTCATCGTAATTTGTTGAAAACATAATCTTAGTTTTTTAATACTGGTAATGAAAATTGAAATGCTACTTTAGTAATAGGGTTATCACTCCATTCGGAATGGTCTATGATATTATGAACAGACAATTTTCCTTCATGTTTTTTAAAACAAGAATCTACATAACTAAGCCCCAAACCAAAATCCAAAGTACCATAGACATCAAAAACATTTTTCGACAAACGATAGAATGGTTCAAAAATTAAATTTTCAAATTGTAGCGGAACTCCATACGTTCCATCAGCATTTGGAGTAGGTTGATTATAAATTACACATTTAAACCAATTATATTCAACGTTAGTAACAATTGTAATGTTTGAATTTTCTCGTGAGAACTTACATGCATTCGTTATGATTTCTTTAAAGGAATTTTGTAGAGAAAATTGATTATAAGAAACTGTGTATTTTGTAAGGTTCGGTTTTAAATCACTCACTAAAACTTGTTGGTTTTTTAAAGCCAAAATTGGTTTTAATTCATTGATCCATAAAAGCAATTGGTCATAGAATTCAGCACAAGTGATTTCTTCAAACTGCATTGGGCTTGAAACCATTAAATCAATATCTGAAAACATCTTTAATGCTTTTTCTGCCATCCCTGTGTTAATTTGAATTAATTCCATTACATCAGATTCGATTTTATAATGGTCTCCTTCCTTAACCGTTGTATCGGACACCAATTTCAATAGTGTCACTAGAGCACCAAATCCGGCACCTTGACAAAAACTATTTTTTAAGCTTTCAAATAAATTTTGATTCAGTCGATTGAATTCACCTCCGGCCATTTTTTCTTTCCATTGGATCCACTCCAAATGACCTTCTAATCGAAGTTGGCGCTCTCTTTTGGAAATAGTTTCTGTACGTTTCATTTCATAAAATTCGAAGGCCCGTTTTAATTTAATAGAAAGTTCATGTTCTTCTACCGGTTTCACAAGATAATCGTAAATTCCCAATTTCATTACTTCTACAATTAACTTAGGATTACTATGAGAAGTGAACATAAAGATAACTGGTTCTATCTCTTCTGATTTCAATTCTTGAATCAGTTCCGCACCATTTAAACCAGGCATTTCATAATCAGTAATGACCACAGGAAAAGGGTTTTCTAAATAGAAAGCTAATGCTTGTTGACCGTCAGTTGCAAGGGTTACTTTATAACCCAATTCAGACAAACTATCCTTTAAGTAAGTTGCCGAAACCAATTCATCTTCTGCCAACAGAATTCTTTTTTCGTGCACCTAATTATCCCAAACTTTTGTAGTAACCATCTTACAAATCATGTTTATTATAGTGATTCCATGGTCAACTGATACGAATCGAATGGTATACTTAGGATAAATAAAAATTCAATAAATTTCCTTAAACACTGTTCTGGAACGATTCTAATTCATGTGAAATTTCTTTCTGCGGAAATATTTTAAGATTTCATTGTAAACTACCATAACAACTGTTCCATGAAATGCGAAAATATATACATGAATAGGAATTGGTGCAAAATAATATACGGAGCTTAGATCAGTGTAAAAGAAGATTCCGCAGAGAAAGAAGGAAAATACGATTCCAATCCAAATGATTCTGTTAGAAAAAAGATCCATTTGAAAAATAGATTCAGTTTTTGACCTTTTACAAAGAACGTTTGCGATTTGCACCGTGATGGTCGGGAAAAAGAATGCGGTAAGAGACTGCAGGTATAATGGACTTGCATTTGCCATATTCAAACCTTCTGGAGAATGCGGTAATACTCCATCACACTCAGTATAAACAAAATAAAGATAAGTCGATAAACAAGATAAAAATAAGATCATGCCCTCAACGAGGTACGATCTAAGAATAAATCGTATTGAAATTAACTTTTCATTTCGATTTCTCGGTGGCCGTTTCATAATTCCTTTTTCTGGAGGTTCCGCACCAAGGCCCATGGCCGGAATCAAATCAGTTCCAACATCAACAGCAAGCACGCCCATAACAGTCATAATTAAGGGAAATCCTGGAAACAATGCCCAAAGTAAAAAAGGAATTAATTCTTGTGGATTTGAGTTCAAAACGTACGCGGAAAATTTACGAATGTTATCAAACACACCTCTCCCCTCTTCGATGGCATCGGCAATTGTTGCAAAATCATCATCCACAATGATCATTCTTGCTGCTTCTTTGGCAACTTCAGTTCCTCTTTTCCCCATTGCAATCCCGATGTCAGCTTTTTTAAGAGCAGGACCATCATTCACACCATCTCCAGTCACTGCAACAATTTCACCTAACTCTTGCAACATGGATACAATTCTTAACTTCTGAGAAGGGGAAACACGGGCAAAAATAGGTTCACCCCTTCGGATCCATTCTTTTAAGGATACATCATTCATTTTGTCAAGTTGTGCCCCGGTGATTACAACTGGAGTTTCCCCTCCAATCCCAATAGATTTTCCGACTGACTCGGCTGTTAAAGGATGATCACCTGTAATCATTAGAATTCGAATTCCTGCAGTATGGCATTTCGAGATGGCATCTGGTACTTTTGGACGAATCGGATCCGCAAGACAACAGTGACCTAAATACACCATCGAAGATTCAACTGAAGGAAAAGCAGAGGGAGAAAAGTCATCTTTTAACAATCTATAGGCGAAAGAAAGAACTCGATAACCCTGCCCTGCAGAAAAGTCCGATGCATTTTTTAATTTTAATCTTTTTTCCTCATCCAAAGGAACCACAGATCCATTTTCGTATACATGCGAACAAACAGAAAGTATTTCGACAGGACCACCTTTCGCATAAGCTGTCGTAAATTGATCTCCCTGAATCACAACACTCATTCTTTTTCTTACTGACTCAAAAGCATTGGTATGAATTCTTTTTCCACTAGCATCCGGTAGTCGACCTTGAGACAGATACAATAAAGCAAGTTCGGTTGGATCACCCAATGGTTTAGGATCTAAAATGGCATTATTACAATAATAACCACAACTTAGAAATATTTGATTCCCTTCCTTAAATTCTATTTCTTGAGGAAGATATAATTTCGAATCAAAATATACCTCAATCACTCGCATTTGGTTTTGTGTTAATGTACCAGTTTTATCGGAACAAATTACCGTTGTACAACCCAAAGTTTCAACACTGGAGAGATCCTTTAAGATTGCATTTTTTTTTGCCATCCTTGAAACACCCAAGGCAAGAGAAAGTGTTACGGTTGGCAATAAACCTTCGGGAACGTTAGCAACAAATATACCAATGAAAAAAATAAATGCCTGAACAAAGCTTAGCCCGGCAACCATATACCCTAAAAATAAAAAGACGATACCGATTACAAATGCAAAGAGTGAGATGGAGATTACTGTTTGTTTGAGTTGTTTTTGTAACGGACTCTCTTCTCTTTTAATTTTTGAAGTCATACGTGCAATTTGTCCGATCTCAGTCGATTGCCCAGTTCCAAAAACTATTGCCTTTGATTTCCCTTTAATTAAAGAACTACCTGCAAAAAGAATATTTGGCATTTCTAACCAAAGAAACTTTCCTTCCAAAACAATTTCACTATCTGATTTATAACGTCTTGCAGAAGTGGACTCTCCAGTTAAGGATGAATTATCAACTTCTACGTCTTCCGATTCGATGATACGACAATCAGCAGGAACAATGTCCCCTTCCGAGAGAACAATCAAATCACCAGGTACAATTTCGTCAGCAGGTACAGTTGTAGTTTCGCCATTACGAATCACAGGACATTCCTGAGCCAATAACTTACGTAAAGCTTCGACAGCATGGTCGGATTTAGATTCTTGAAAAAACGAAAAAATCCCATTGATAACTACAACTATAAAAATTGCAATACCAAGCTCAGGCATATCGACACCAGGTACAAAACAAAGAGCAGTTGCAACCCAAAGTAGGACCGCAAACAAACTAAAAAAACTTTTAAAGAATTTCCAAATGATTGGAGTCGACTTTTCGTTTTCAATGGCGTTTTTACCAAATGTATTTAAACGAATTTTTGCTTCTGATTCACTGAGTCCTTTTTGTAGGTTTGTCTGTAGTTCAAACTCAATCTGCGACTGGTTTAAATTTTTATAACTTGGCTTCATATCAGATTCGCCTCGTTGAACTACCGACAAAACTTTTGACTCCGTATCGCAACTAAGCAATTCTTCAAAAATCTGAGGCAAAAGGGAAGAAAGACCATGTAACAAGCGCAAATGAAGTGATGGTTGTGTTTCCGGAATCATCTGAAATAAAATCAAATGAATCACCCTATCTTCCAAACGAATCCCCTGCGGGATTAAAAACAAAAAAACTTCCGGGGATTTAATATGTATGGAACGAAAATGTGGAATTAAGATATGAGGCCCGAGGCTTCCGAACAGACTGTTCGGGAATGTATCCAACCTATTTTGCAAATCTTGTTTAATTGGATCGTTTTCGACTTTCTTTAATAACTCTTGGCTTATATCCTCCCAATTTTTTGCCTTGGGAAGGATATGAATCGAATTTACATTTAGATATTCGAGTAGCATACTCCAATCAAACAAACCCTAAATGAGGATTCTATCACAATATCGAAACCCTCAATAAATAATGATTTTATTGAAAAATTTCTTTCGTTGCTTTTGGATAACGAGACTGGATTCCATCCCACCAAACATCCGTACTAAATGCAGCTGATTCTGAAATTTGCCACTTCCCATTTACTTTTTTAAATAGAGCTTCCACATGGCAACAATCATAAGGAATCTCTTCCGGTAAAATAATTTCTTTTCCGTCTTTTCTTTTGGCTGTTCCACGGAACCAGGCGTAATCCCCAGATATTTTAAAATGTTCTACGACAAAAACAAATTCCTGTTTGAACTCGCTGGAAAGATTCGCTCGTAATAAATCCAATAAATAGGTTCTTTCTTTTTCGTTGGAATTTGTTTTAGTTTTATAATCGAGGATAGGGGTCTCTGCAAAAACTCCCAATGTTAGAAATAGAATCATTCCTATTAAGTAAAAAAATCGTTTCAAATGAATTCTCTCCCCTATCTTACTTTTGCGTTTTGAATCATTTTAAAAAATAATGATGGATACATCGCCTGCAGAAATAAGCCAAATTTTTCCTTAATGCCTGCAATGACAACTTCACGTTGTTTGTTAGCAACAGCGTGCAAAATTCTGTGGGCGCAAAGTTGGACAGGTAACCCTGCTGCGATCACGGAGTCCATGGTGCCAGTGGAAGTGCCGTCTCCTTTTAACGCATTTTTTGAAATATTGGTTTGGATAAATCCTGGATATACCATCGTCACAAAAATTCCGGCTTTTTCTTCTTCTGATCTTAACGAATGAAAAAAACCAACTAATGCGAACTTGGAGGCAGAATAAGCAGATCGAAGTGGACTACCGATTTTTCCAGCAACACTGGAAATCACAGCGAAATGCACTTCTTTTTTACCCAATATTTCCGGGATCATCGCACGAGTCATTTCCGCAGCACCATAAAAATTGGTTTTCATAATCTTTTCTAAAGTAATTAAATTTGTTTCTTTTGTTAAAGATCTTTGGCTAATCCCACCATTATGAATGACTACTTTTGGAATTCCGTATTTCTTTAAACAACGTTTTGCAAAACCTGCGGTTGACTTATAATCTTCCAAATCTAGTTTTTCAACCGCATAACGACCCTTTTCAAGATGAAGTTCTTTTGCGATTGCCTCTAAATCCTTAGTTTTACGAGAGGCAAGAAGAACCTTTGCTTTCCGTTGGTAGGCTTGGGAAACCAATTCTTTTCCAATTCCTGAGGAGGCTCCCGTTATCCAAACCCATTCATCTTGGTAAAATTCACTCATAAGCTTCCTCTTGTATCCCTGTTCTTTTTTCCTAAAATTTCCATCGGATACGGATTTCCCACAACTTGTTTTTCAAGGCCCTAGGGATTTCGAACGGAAGAAATATTTCTAAACATATGTCTATTTTCTTGTCCGTACAACCAGAACGGACTCTTACAAATTGAATTGACAGGGGGAAAATGATATGTACCAGTAAAAGAGTCAGTCAATAAATTGCATTCAAGCCAGGTGTCCATTTTCTAAAACCTGTCCCTGATAGAAGGATCTTATGACAGTTCGTTCTCAGTTCATTTCACGTGCCTTTTTCATAACGATATTATTTGCATTTGCCTTCCAATGTAAGATGCCTGCATTAAATAACCCCGGTGATCCCCTTTCCGAGGAGTTTGCAAAACAATCGATATTCTCAGAATTTGTCCGCTATTTCCTCCAAGAAAAGGCACTGCCCGATGGGTTGGTACTTTTGCTGTATAAAGGGACTCCTTCGTACGAAGCAGGATTTCGAGTTTATAAAGTAGATCCTGAATATGGACTTACAAATGATTATGTTAGCGATATTAGGGCTGCCTCATTAACTTCCTTCCCGGGTTGTCAGCCTGTACGTATTTCAATTCCTCCAAGCTCCAGAGATATCATTACCTTTACAGGAACTGCCAGTGACCATGTGACTGTTCATAAATATGGGTTCGATAGGTCTCTCTCTTTAGTTAGTGACCAAGTTGGATTTGGCATTCCGATAATCAGTACATTCAATTCTGATGGAACTATTTTGTATTCTTCTAATTCATCAACGAATCCAAATACCATTAATCGCTCTTATAGAGATCCAATTTCCGGTGCGGTTTCATTAAGCAATCAAGGACAATACCCTTTTGGGGTTGGGTGCTCTCCAGTATCTATTCGGACAAGTGATAAAGACGGATTATTCTTTACTGCATCTACTGTTGGAACTCCTATGGGTATCTATGTTCATAAAAAAACTGGTTTAGATTCATTGTCAAATGTTGGAGGGACTCCTTTTACTTCTCCAGATAACCCATCGCAGAATAATAGCCTTTGTTTGGTTGAATCAGATAGATTACTATATATGACTTCAACAAACTCTAGTTATCCGATTTATGGTTTCAGATATGATGACAGTGGAAATATGCAATTGTTACCAAACTCGCCTTTTTCACCAGATCCTTCTTACTCAGGAGCTGCTCCGAATGATAATTTTTCGACAAACCTTTCCCTTGATCCTAATGGGAAGTATTTAGCTTTCCTTTACGCAGCTGGTGCTACATTCTATATCCATATTCTATCAGTAGATAATGTAACAGGAAATTTAGTTCCAACGGATCAAAAGTTAAGTGTAGGTAATGCACCAAAACACTTACAATGGGATAAAAGTGGAAGATTTATTTATTTGGTTTCCGATACAGGTGGAACCACCAATAAATTTCAAATGGAATATTTTAGATTTTCGCAAAACGGATCCTTAACTAGAGGAGTTAATTCTCCTGTGACATTTAGTAATATGACAGGTGAATATGCGCCAAAAGATCTAAAGCCTATCCAAAGATACTTTCACTGACGATTAAGTCTATTTCTATAGTGCAAACGTTTCGCAACGCAATCCTCTTAGGATTCACTTTATACGGAATCCTTCTCTTTGCTTTTGCAGGCGTTCCTGACGCAGATATATTTTACCATTTTGCAGTCGCAAAACTCTACTTAAAGGAAGGTTTTGTTTCCAGACTTCCTTGGCCTGATATTGGAATCCAATCACAAGAGTTTACAGATTATCATTTCTTATTTCATCTTATACAAATCCCATTTCTTCTTTTGCCAATTGAAGAAACAATCTCAATTAAAATTTTTATCTTAATTTCAATTACAAACTTATTATACCAAGTAACAAAATACCTAAATACAGAATCTCCGAATGTATCTCCGTACCTCATTGTTATCTTTTTTATTTTAGGATCCGTATTATTTACGGGAAGGATGTTATTTGGAAGAGGAAATTTATTATTTTTTACTCTATATTTTGCAATATTAAGAATTTGGAATATAAAACATCTCAAATGGATCTTTTTTCTCTCATTTTTATCCGTTTGGTCTTATAGCGGATTTCCTTTTTTATTTTTTACTGGGCTGTTTATACTTATCTTACAAAACAACAAAGAACAAAGAAAAATATTTTTGACTTCTGTTATAGGAATAATTTTTGGTTTAGTCATCCATCCCTCTTTTCCTTTTCAATTCAAGGGATATTTCATTGAACTTGTGATCCAATCCTTTCCTCCACCAGGTGTGGAAGCAATTGCAGAATGGTTACCTCCCACAAGAGACATTCTCATTTTAGGTTTTTTACCTATGTTACCGTTATTGTTACTAGTTTTTAGAGATAAAATTTATAACAATTTCCATCCACAGAGTTTTGTATTTTTATTTTTAGGAATCCTTTGTTTGGTTTTTGCTGGAGCCTCCATGCGAATCTTTGAAATGAGTTGGCTTATGTTCTTTATATTCATTTTTTTGAATATAAAAATTCCACATAAATTTCAACTTCTCATAGGGATTATGCTTTTTGTAATCCAATTCCCAATCGCTTATGGGAAGATGGGACAACAATTCCGATCTTCCGAAACCAAATATGGTTTTATTGTAACCGAATGGATTCGGTTCAATATCGCAAAAGGGGAAAAAATTTTCCTTTCTTGGGCGGACTATCCTTACTTTACTTTCAGAATTCCAGATTATCGTTTTCTATTTGGGCTCAACCCGTTGTATGCATGGTCATACAACCAAGACCAATACTTTACTCAAAAAGCTTTTTTCGAAGGAAATGTCCAAGGCTTTCAACATATACCTAAAGTGATGAACTATAATACCGTTGTGATCAACAAACATTATTATAATCATGCTAGTTCTGAATTCAAAAAATTATCTACGGATTATCGTTTGGTTTTTGAAAATGAAAAATACGATATCTTTGTTAAGATCACCCCAACAATAACCAATAAAAAAGACACCGACATTCCAATCAGATAAACAAAACCGTCCACATAAGACAATACGGGGACCTTCGCATTTTCATTGTCTTTCGCCAATAAAAACTCTCTTCCCGTATCATCTAACATAAGTTCTCCTGTAAGTGCGGCTCGTCCTTTAAAAAAAGAATGAGTTTCTGATCGGATTTGATTGGTTTCTGGACTGTTTGGAATTTGGTTCAAAAAAAGTGGCAGAGTTAACATAGTATAACCATAATTAGGTGATATAAGTTCAGATTCTTGTATGACAATCGAAGGGATTTTTTTGTTCCTTATACTTTCCATAAAAGAAACTTCGCCAAATCCCTTTTCCTTACTAATTACGATCACTGCAGAAAGATAAGGCAGAAGCGATTCCATTTTTTCAAGTTGATTTCGATTAATCCTAAGTATTTTTGTTCTATAACCAATATTGGTTATATACATTTGTAAAAAACTGCTGGTTTTTAGAAAGTCTTTATACCCATATTCAGAATTTGAATTAAAAAGATTCGAGTGAATGAGACCAATTGGTAGGATCGATTTTTGTTCAATCTCTGGTAAAATTTTGACTATAGTAAAGGGAGTTTCCACTGCAATTGTTTGTATACGATCTTTAAATTGATTCAAATAATTATGATATTCTGGAGTAAAGCCAACCATATGAGTCACTCCAGAACGTAATAGAAAATCCAGATAATACCCTGGGTCTTTTCCTTCGATTTGAAGAGATGTCAGAGTATCTCTCCAATCCACGTCAGTTCCCCAACGAAACGTATGTCCAAAACCAAATTCTTGCCAATTAAAAACAAGAGTGGAATAATACGAAGACTCCACTGTCAAACCGAGATTGTTTCGAACTCCTGCATTATACAAAAGTGGTAACCAAAAATGCGGAGTCCCGAACATTAACTTCGATTTAACAATCTCTGGCTGCACCAATGCCCCTTTTGGTAAGGATTTCAATTTTTCAGCAAGGTTTTGATATAACGTTAGTTCTTCGGTAGTTCTTGACTCTCTCCAAAGTGGGGAACTGTATTTTTGGTATTTGGTTAGATCAAAATTTAAAAATAAAACAAACTGCACAATGAGAACGAAATAGATTAAAGGAAACAATGGGAGTTTTCCTGATCTTTTCCCAGATATAAAATGAATTCCAAATGGAAACAAGATTGAAAAAGTTATAAAAAAACAATCGAATGCGCGGTAATTATGGATCTTAAAATTCGGAAGGATGTATCCAAGCGAATAATCCAAGGACAACCAAAAGAATACGAGAATAATTGTCGTAATCAGTTTACTTCTCGGAGAATTATGAAACTTCCGAAAATTAAAAAGAAAAAGAAATAATGCAACAACAGACAACCATCTACCAGAATTGATGAAGGCCACAAGATAAGCCAAAGTTAAATTTTCGCCATTTGCTGATGCTAACAAAGCAGAATCATAAACGTCTTTACCTAAAATAGATAGTAGCGGAGGATATGCGTATCCGTAAAAAACACCACTCGTGTATTCAGAAAATCGAAAATAATTATAAGCCACAGGAAGGATCAAAAAAAATATAAACAATCCAACAAAACTAAACTTTTGAATATTCTGGATTAAAAATGCCCTATACTCAAAAAAATATAAAACCAAAATCAAACAGTAAAAAATTGAACTAAGCAAATGTGAATAAAAAACAAGAGACGTGAATCCAACAAATAGAATTAAATCAATAGACTTTAATTTTTTCCTGTAGCGATCTAATGAGACTAAAGCAAAAAGAATCAATGAATGAGAAAAACTAGAAATCACCGTTCCTTCAACAATACCCACCAAACTTGTTCCTTGTAGTCCTTCTCCCGCATAACTGAAGTAAAACAAAACAGAAGAAAATCCAAATAGAATCTGAAAGTATCTTGGGTAAAGAGACCATAGAAATTGTTTTGCAAACAAATAAATCGAATAAAATAAACTTAAGATTGAAAGAAAAATCGAAATTGAAAAAGCAGATTCGATATTGATCGAAAAAAGTGAATGAATGAGATACACTAAAAAATAATAGAAAGGTGGATAAAAATAGAAAATTGGAAATCCGCCAAACCAAACATCCGACCATCCAGTTGCCGTACCTGATTGTATTTGTTTCACAAATTCTTTTGCCAAAACTATATGGCCAGGAGTATCCCAACCACTCAAAGTTTCGCCAGAAAATAAATACCAAAATTTTAGGGGAAGTGAAAGTAATATAAGAAAGCCGAGTCCATAAGCCAAATACTTGGCCCATACAACTCGGCGAAAGGAAAGTGAATCCATTACAAAAAAGTAAGGGATCTGATTAGTTTGGCAATCTTATATTCCACCTTCCAATAATCGAAAACTAGGACACTCTATACGGTAAGCAGATTTTTTTCCATCAGCTCCAAGGTATATTCCTTCGTGAACCAAACGATATTCACCTGGTTTAGTTTCAGAATTGGTTTCCCAAAGTAAATCCAAACTTTCTTCGTTTTTACCCCATAAACCACGTTTTTGGTAAATAAATTTTGTATCAAAATCAGCATCAGACCTTACTGGTTTCCAAGTGGACTCAACCAATGACTCAACCCAAAGGTAGGAAGAAACTTTTGGATAACCAACATTGGGATTTGCTGATGCCACACGACAAGAAACCACTTCACCTTTTTTATATATTTCTGCACTCGGTTGGATGATATTCTGAGGTTTGTTAGAAACCACATCGGCAGAAGGTATTTTTAAAGGATGGACACGATCTGATAAATCCATAGGCATTAGGGTTGTTTGAGCCGCAGGTGTACCATTCTTCAGCTCTAATGACATTTTATGAAACTCTTGCCTTAAGGCATTTAAACTTTGTGGCCCATGTAATGTATGACCACCTTCATAATTTTGTGTGGAATATTCTTCTGGAGTTGTAATGTATCCGGAAAAATCATTTGTTAATCCAGATAATACGATTTCAGATGATTGTTCTTTTAAAACTGACTGAACTTCTTTTTTTAATCTTCGACTGGACATGGTTGTGACTTCATGTGGCAAAACTAAAATTGTTAGATCACCAATAACAGCGAGTCCATAAGGCAAAATTTGTGGCAAACTAGGGATTGGTTTTGTTTCTCCCATCGGAAATAAAACTGCTTTTGGATTTTGGCATTCTCTTAATTCATCTGATGGAGATTGCAACATAAACTTTGCAATCCAATCAATATAAAATCTTCGATTCTGATTTGTCATTCCTTCATGGAACAACCAATGCCCTCCTCCTTCTTCCGTTGAACCTGCAGCAAAGGAATATCCGTAAGCAGAAGGACAAGTGATTTCGTTTTTACCCGTTCCAGAAAATTCACTACTAACGGGATGTTTACTCATATCGATGAATTTTTGTGTAAAAGAAATACCACCTGACAATCGTTTGCCTTCTGACTTTAAGATTTGTTGGCTTGCTAAAAATTGTCTTTTTCCAATAATAAAACTACTATCATAAATATCCTTTCCAGGACCTGTGTTATTTAAATTTAGATTTGGAGAGACATCTCCCTCATTTGCCTGTGCAAAGATAGCAACAAAATCATTTGCTCCTTGTTTTTTGGCTTCTGACTCTGCAAGTAAAGAGGCAATCCCTTTGTTATCTGAAGAAATCAATCGATTATCAAAAGTAATATTGGTTGGGTGTACGCCATACCAATTTACAAACCCAATTGGAACTCCTGACACTGATACTGTTAGTTGGAGCATCTCTCTATCAATATTGTCTGAGTATAATTTTCTTTCTGAATCTGGGTTAGCAAGATAAGCAGAAAGACTTCTGTTGATTCCCCCTTCTTTCACCATAGCTTTTCCAACAATCAATTCTGCAGGTTTTAACTTTTGATATGCCTCTTTAATAGATTCAAAAATTCCATCTCTTAGCACTGCATAAGATTCTGAATAGAATTCTTTTGAATAAAACGATACTTCGGAATAATGAAAATGTCCAGCAGGACCACTGTGTGTATGAGATGCATTGATAAGCACATTACCATAGTTAAATCCTGGATCTAATTCTTTTTGAAGTCTTTTGACAACATCTCTTTGGATTTCAAACGGCACTCCTCCTACTTCGGCGGTCACATAGGCCATGAGTTTTTTAGAACTTTGGTCACGAATGACAAGAGAGCGTGCAAACTGTCTGGTTTGAATCCCAAGACCTGTTTGGTCTTCCCTGGCGTAACCCCAGAACATGACACCTACGGGTGGACCAGTGATGTCCTTTTTCGCCATCGCGGCAGAATATACGGGCTTTTCTTCAGAATGAAGGGAAAGCGTGAAACAAAGTAGTACAACCAGTGAAATTCGAAACTGCATCCTTTAGATTCTAAAGGGCTTAGTCCGAATTGTCAATCCCGAACAATTGTCGACTAATTTGTGGATTGGGCCAAACGACACTCAGGAACTACCTCAAAATAGCCGTTTTTACCAGAAAAAGTGGAAACGGAAAGAAAAAGAGAAAAGTAAGTCGCTGAAGAAAGTAAGGACGAAACTAAAGATTTTTTGGAACCTGGAAAATACCGAACTTTAAAGGATTTGCCGTTGTATACTTTACTCCAAACAAAATTAGGAAGATTTCG
Source organism: Leptospira harrisiae (assembly GCF_002811945.1). NCBI lineage: Bacteria > Pseudomonadati > Spirochaetota > Leptospiria > Leptospirales > Leptospiraceae > Leptospira > Leptospira harrisiae. The sequence goes on from NZ_NPDX01000004.1 coordinate 232,337, forward strand.
CATTTTGGCTTTTTTAGAAGGCCTTTCGTTTCTCACGATCCTCTTTGTGACCATGCCTCTCAAGTATCTATACCAAAATCCAGAACCAAATAAGATTGTAGGTCTTATTCATGGTTTATTATTCCTTTTGTATTTAGTGGAACTTTTCCAAGTAAAAGTGGAGTTAGGTTGGAAGGTGAAAAAAACCTTATTAGCGGCGCTTGCCTCCGTTCTTCCTTTTGGAACCTTTGTGGCGGAACGTTATTTGTATTTGAAAGATGATTCAGAAGAGAAGCGATAGATCCGTTAAAAAAGTCCTTATATTTTTATTACGATTCTTTGTCAGTGGAGAGAATATATTGATTCAACAGACAATTTAAAGAGAAAAAAATTAGAGGTTCTGAACCAAGATTCTCTCTGGCTCATCCTTCTTTTAAATTTTTTGCATAACTCTGATGCCCAAATGGGAACCTTGACAGTCAATTAAACTACTAGACATTCCCCAAAACCCTAGAGAGTTCCTTGCGAATTCTTCTGGGGTTTTTTCTATAGGATCATGAAAGCTCTACGTTTCCTTATCCTTTTGGCAATTTTTAACTTCGGTTTAAATGCCCAATCAACAAAGGCGATAAAGAAACAAATCCCAATCAAAAAAGACCTGCAACCTGAAATCGAAAGAACAGTGCCAGAGCCAAAAGACCAATACCAAATCCGACTCATTATGGAGAACGATGCGTTTGGAGCTTTCTCTGATCGATATTATACAAATGGCTCTCGATTGGAGTTTCATATGACTGCCGGTGAGTCTAATCCCACTCGAAAAATTTTAGGATACTGGAATGATATATTTATTACACCATCAGCATCCACAAAATACCTACAAGGTTTTGCATTAGGACAAGAATTTTACACACCAACAAATATTACCAAGGCGGATGTTTCCTATGGTGATAGACCTTATTCAAGCAGAGCATACTTTAGTAACTCCTTAACGACTGCAACGGAAGACACAAGTATCACCACCGAATTAGAAGTGGGGATGATTGGACCTTCAGTGGGTGGCAAGTCGGCCCAAATGAACTTTCACAATCTAATTGGTTCACCAACACCGCAAGGATGGGATACTCAAATTCCAAACTCATATTCTGGAGCTTTACGAACTGACGTAAGAAAGTTCCATCATCGTTTTTTTGGAACACAATACAATTTAAATCTTGGAAATATACAATCAGATGCTTCGTTTGGTCTTATCTTTCGATTTGGAAATGTAGATAAAACTCCGGGACCAGGAAGTTCCGCCTTACAACCAGGTCCACCAATACTTCATGAAGATGGAAAAGGATATTGGTATTTTTATATTAATCCTGGTGGTACATTTCAATTTTATAATGCAACCATCCAAGGACAAATTGGAACAGACAGAACTTATAAAGCACAAAGTAGAGAGTCCGCATTTAGCAACTGGGATAACTATTTAAATAATCCAACTCCGGAAGCAGGAGAAAGAGAAATACAATATCGAGCACTTGCAGAAGATAACGGTAGAAATTCCTTACAAAGGTATATTCTTTTTAATGAATTTTTAGTAAAGGGAACTTCAAATCCCTATGATATAGGGCTCAATTATTTGATATTCAATAATATTTTTAATGGTGCAGAAGACATTGAAAGAGGTACGAGATTATTTTTATTAAAAAATCTTTCCGACCAATGGGACCAAATCCCAGATAACGCCCGTGCTTTGGCAATTTATTCTATCTTCAGACCAGATGGAGGGAAACTTCCTCCAATTGTAAGACTTTATTCCTATGAAATTTTATCACAGTTCATTCTTGATCCCAAACAAAGAGAAGTGCTATTACAACTGTTACGTGAGGAAATCGAATACCGGGATGACAAAACTTACGTGGCAGATTTAAAACGGGCAGTCGGATTTGTTCGTGCAGGATTTGTTTCCGTATCCAATGCCGGATTTATGTTTGGGATTCACTATAACTACCAAACTATCGATTTTCAATCTGGCAAAGGTTTACCCCAACAACACCAATGGATAGGATTTCAATTAGGTAAAGTTTTCTGATTACCCTTTTGTAATTAGAATCACTATCAAAGAAATTTGAACCAGTGTCAAAATTATGGTCGCCAATACAGGTGTCTTTCCTTGACACTATGCGATCATGAACAATCACAATTTAGGTGGCCGGCTCTGGTCAGTGCTCATTCTATTTGGTCTCGTCGGACAGATCGCTTGGTCTGTTGAGAATATGTATTTTAATCTTTTTATTTATAATACCATTGCGAAGAACACTTCTTCTGTCACACTGATGGTCCAACTGAGTGGCATTGTCGCCACACTTACTACGCTAATCGCCGGGATCTTAACTGATAAAGCCGGGAATAGAAAGTATTTTATTTCTTTTGGTTATCTTCTTTGGGGTTTACTCACCCTTTCCTTTGCCTTTGTATCCAAAGAAAATACTGCCGAATGGTTTCAACTTTCGGATACAACTCAAATTGTGAGCCTTACCATCGCCATTGTCATCACATTGGATTGTATCATGACAGCCTTTGGCTCTACTGCCAATGATGCTGCTTTTAATGCATATGTGACGGATAACACAGAGAATGCGAGAAGTCTTGCAGAAGGAGTTTTGTCGGCTATGCCCCTCCTTGCAATGTTAATTGTTGCAGGTGGATTCGGAATCATTGTGAATGCTCTCGGATACCCAGGTCTCTTTGTTGCTGTTGGAACGATGATGTCTGTTTCTGGAGTAATTGGAATATGGATTATCAAGGACAATCCTAATCTAAAAAAGCAGAATACTAACTTTTTATCTGACATTTCATACGGATTCAAACTGGATGTAATTAAAAAAAATCAAAATCTCTATTTATACTTTTTAGCTATGGGAATCTATGGAATTGCAAGTCAAGTTTACATGCCATATTTAATTATTTATATGCAAGAGTATTTAAAATTTGATGCCATACAATACTCGATCGTTCTTGCTGGAGTGATTCTTGGTGCAAGTATCATCACAGTTTTACTTGGCAAACAATTTGATGGAAAAAACAAAGACAAATTGTTAATTTACTTTTCTATACTTTATATAGTGGGAATGATTTCATTATATACAATGTCAAAAACCATCGATCTAAGTTTAAAAACGGAAGTTATGTGGTTCACTGGATTAACAAGCTTAATCCTAATCACAGGATTCGTTCAAGTTTTAGCACTTTTAGGTGCACAAATCCGAGATTATACACCACAAGAAAATACTGGAAAACTGCAAGGGATTCGAATGATCTTTTTTGTTTTAATTCCAATGTATATAGGTCCTATGATTGGAGAAACAATCAACGAAAGAACTAACTTAACTTATATTGATCCAGTGAATGGTGCAACTGCACATGTTCCTGCTCCAGAAATATTCTTGGTAGGAGCAGTTTTTTGTTTACTCATCTTCATTCCTCTTTCTTTACTTCTCCGAGGTAACCAATCAAAATGAAAACCGTTTCTCACACAGAATACCCTCGTCCACAACTAGAACGAGATAGTTATATCAACTTAAATGGAGAATGGGACCTAACTTATATTAAATCTGGAACCACAACCAACATTGAATACAAAATCAATGTTCCTTTTTCTCCTGAGTCAATTGCAAGTGGAATCGGAAACTTTATACTCCAACCGAATGAAGAACTAGTTTACAAAAGAGAATTTGATATACCGTCTACTTTTGTTCGAGATATCACATTACTTCATTTTGGAGCCGTTGATTATTCTTGTATTTGTTTTATTAATGGGAAAGAAGTTGGGTCACATAAAGGCGGGTTCTTACCTTTCCAATTTGACATTAGCCAATGGATTCAAATCGGTAAAAACGAAATCCAATTAATTGTTACAGATCCGACTGACTTCGGAAGTCAAGCGAGAGGGAAACAAAAGTTAAAACGTGGTGGGATATGGTATACACCTCAATCAGGGATATGGCAAACAGTCTGGTTAGAGAGTGTAACCAAAAATTATATAAAAGATATTAAGATAACGCCAAATATAGACACAAAAAAAGTAGAAATCAACGTCTTAACAGATAGTGACAATGTCAGCGTTCAAATTTTTGACGGCGAAACTTGTATAGGAGAATCGAATTTAAAAAATGCAAATCTTGAAGTTCCTAATATGGAACTTTGGTCACCGGAAAATCCAAAATTGTATGGAGTTTTAATTAAGTCAGACGGTGATACTGTAAAATCATACTTTGGAATGCGAAAATTTTCAATCGGATTCGATGGAAAATTCAAAAGACTCTACCTAAATAACAAACCTTATTTCCATAATGGTCTGCTAGACCAAGGATATTGGTTTGAAGGTCTACTAACACCACCAAACGATGAAGAGATGATTAAAGAAATCAAACTCATGAAAGAAATGGGTTTTAACATGTTACGAAAACATATTAAAATTGAACCTCTGCGCTGGTATTATCATTGTGATCGACTTGGAATTCTAATTTGGCAAGATTTTGTTTGTGGTGGCGGTGATTATGAAACTTGGAAAGTTGCATATTTACCTTTTATAGGTTGGAAAACTAAAGATACAAAATATAAATTCTTAAATAGAACTGATGAAATTGGTAGAAAGGAATTTATTGAAGAGATAGACCAAACTGTCAACTTACTAAAAAATACAGTTAGTTTGTCAGTTTGGGTTTTGTTTAATGAAGGTTGGGGACAGTTTGATAGCATTCAACTTACAGAAAAATTAAGACAACTGGATAATACAAGAACCATCGACAGCGTCAGCGGTTGGTATGACCAAGGCCAGGGAAGCAGTGATCTAAAGAGTTTGCACTTATATTATCAAAAGTTAAAAGTTCCTAAAAATGAAAAAAGAGTGATTGTACTTAGTGAATTTGGTGGTTATTCTTTAAAAACTGAAGGTCATGTATACGATGAAAACAAATTATTCGGATATAAGATACTTCCAAATAAACAGAGTTTAGAGAATGAATATAAAAATCTAATTGAAAACGAACTAATACCGTTACTCGATAAGGGATTAAGTGCTGCAATTTATACTCAAGTCAGTGATGTGGAAGAAGAAATTAACGGTATTGTAACTTACGATCGAAAGGTAGTAAAGTTTGACATCGATTTTATGAGAAACTTAAATGCAAAACTTGTATACACATAGGATCATACTGTGAATTTTTTCATTTCCCATCCGTTACTTACTTCAGTTTTTGTTGGATTGGTTCTTTTTCTATTCTACTATTTTTGGGAAGTGGTGGAAACACCAGTTCTTAGGTTTAGTGAATCTGATTTTTTACTCCGTGTCATTGAGCGATCCCCTCACCTAACAGAAAAATATTATCCGACTTTTTGGTGTTTTAACCAACATTTAATGTTATTCCTTCTTATGTTTCGCGAGTATCGTACAAAAAAATATGAATATGACCAATTGGAACAGATAAAAATGAAGGATGGTGGAATCACTGGCCTAGCTTGGTCAGGTATAAAGAATCGCTCAACCAATCATGAAACCCCAATCATAGTGCTCTTTCATACGATCAGTGGAGACGAACAAGATGTAAAATCCACTGTTAAATACTTACGTGAACGATATGATTGGATTGTAGTAGTTTGTATACGCAGAGGACATGGAAATCTCCCACTTACAAAACCCAAAATCAATACAATGGGTTCTACTTCCGACTTAAAAGAACAATTATCCCATATCCAAAAAAGATACCCAAAAAAACAAATGTTTGGTGTTGGAATTTCGGCTGGTTCAGGATTACTTGCACGTTATTTAGGTGAAGCTGGTGCAAAAAGTCAATTTAAAGCAGCTGTGGCTGTCTCTCCGGCTTATGATATCGAAAAAGCTTTTCATAGGGTCCATCCGGTTTATAGTAAAATTATGGGCCAAAGGTTAATTAACTATTTTCTAAAAACTCATTATGAAAGTTTATCCAAATTAAAAGGAATAGATGAACTTTTAAAAATAAAAACAATCGGTGAGTTTCAAGACAAACTACATGCAGTTTCCGGATACAAAGATAAAGAAAATTATTATTACCATTCCAATCCAGTGTTAGTTGCAAAAAATATAAAAACCCCTTTACTTGTTCTGAACTCAGCAGACGATCCTATTTGTGTGAATCAAAATGTATTAGAAAACTTGCATTGGTTAGAAACCCTACCAAATACAATTCATTTGCATACGAAACGCGGTAGTCATATTGCATACTTCCAAGGAATCAAAGCAAATTCATGGTCTGACCTAGTCATAGGAGAATATTTTGCAGCCGTTCTCAAAGAAGATAACCCAAAACAAAAACCAACAAAAAGGAAATAGTTTCATTTGGATAATGATCGATAGTTTTGGGGAGAAATACCAAAACGGTTCTGAAATAGTTTATGAAAGGAAGACTTGGAATTAAATCCAGAAGCATAAATAACACTTAAAATAGTCATCTCTTTTCTTTCTAATAGAAGTTTCGCAGCCTCCTGCAAGCGATATCCGTTAACGTAATTACGAAACGTACATCCAAGTTTAGAGTTTAAAATTTCGGAAACTTGATGTGTATTTAAACCCAATCGTTTTGATAAAAAGCTTAAACTTAGGTCTTCATTTAAATACAATTTTTCTAAACCCATTAACTCTTCTAATTGTTGGAGAACTAAAGTAATATCGACTCCTTTGACTCGACTTTCTTGGTAACGAGCCAACCGAGTTTCTTTTTTAAAATTAGGAATGAATTCTTTATGAACCGCTTTTAATACGAAGATATATGCCAATAGAAATGTCAAAGTTGCGCAGGCAAAAAGAAAAATCTGCATATAAAAAAGTTGCGAGAACACAAACAAGCTAACAACTAACAATGAATATCCCATGAAATACAAAAAAGGCAAAAAAGAGGATTCTATCGTTTCTTTAAATTCTAACTTCCAACGAAGTATTCGAACTAAAATGGTAAGTGTATATCCAAAAATAGATACAACTCCAAAACCCAAAAGGACTCCGATGGAAGAATAGTAAAAAGAAGTCGGTTCATGGATTTGTGAATCTAAAAAAGAAATCTGAAAACTATCAGGACAAAATAAATATAGATAGAAAAAACTAATGATACTTGGCAATAAATGGTACCATTGGATTTTTTCCGACCTGCCTCCACTTAGTTCTTCAAAAAATATATATCCAAGAGGACCGATCAGGAAAAGACAAGGGATATGAATTCCGTAAAACAAAGGAAAGGAACGAATTTCTTTTGTTAACTCTCCATAAATATGAAATTGAAGAATGGCCAGTGATAAAAAAAGAAAAGTCGGAGTATATCGATAGAGATTACCTAAACCAGATTGAATCTTAGTCAAACTCAGATGGTGATTTTCAGAGGAATTTGGTTTAACTTTTTCTACCCTCTTCTCTCTTGATTCAATCCAATAAGAGAATGCAAGTAATGAAGCAATGACGGTCCCTGCAAACGGAATCAAATTCATACCACAATGAAGAATCCAAATTTTTTTCTGTCTATTTTTTAAAAGAATTTGAAAACATTTTTAGTCCACCTGTATCCGCACGGACGACCTAAATTTTATGATCTGCGATACTCTTTGTATGAACCGAAACAAAATCCTTTTCCCAAAAAAAACCAAATTCCATTCTAATCTTTTCCTATTTATGGCCTTCCTCCTATTCATGAGTTTCCCATTTGGGATTCGATCCTTTGATCTATTGAGCCAAACACAAACGGAAAGGTTGAATAAAATTCCTATCAAACCAACACATAAAAAACCTGTGATAACAATTATAGGAGAAAACCAATATACGGAATTAACTGATTTTATCATTCCTTATGGGATAATCAACCGAGCAGAGATAGCAGAAATTTTTGCTATCGCACCTAACAAAGGAAGAATGGATTTATTTCCTGCCCTTTCTATCGAAATCACAACCTCAATTGCTGACTTTGATACCTTACATCCTGAAGGAGCAGACATAGTTATTGTACCAGCCATCCATAACGCAGACAATAAAACATTAATCCAATGGATCCAAAATCAAAACAAACAAGGTGCAACTATTGTTGGCATTTGTGATGGTGTTTGGACCTTAGCACATGCCGGTTTACTAAAAGGAAAACATACTACCGGACATTGGTATTCAATGCCCGATTTATCTAAAACATTCCAAGACAGTATATGGACAAAAAATAAAAGATACATTCAAAATAAAAATATCATTACGACTGCTGGAGTTACCGCATCCATTCCCATTTCGTTAGCGATTGTTGAATCAATCGCAGGATTCCAAAAAGCAAAAACCATTGCGAAAGACCTGGGAGTGACAGATTGGGACCCAACCCACAACAGTGAAATCTTTCATTTTAGCTGGGAAGATTATAGAACAGCTGCAAAGAACCTAACATTCATTTGGAACCACGAAACCATCGGTATTCCTATCTACCAAGGTATTGATGAAATTTCAATTGCTCTAGTCGCAGATGCCTACTCTCGCACCTACAAGTCAAAAGCAAAAATTGTGACAAATCCCAACCAAACTGTTTTTACGAAATCAGGAATTCAGTTCATTTCTGAAATAAATAATCTAGACCAAAGTCAAATGACACTTAGTAAAGAAATTTCGAAATCCCAAAAGCCTATAGACCAACTAAAGGATGCTTTAAATGAAATAGAAATTCGCTATGGATCACAAACATTGCGATTTGTCACAACACAATTGGAATATCCGATGTAATGATTTTATCATTATGTCCCGTGAGAAAACGAAACCCAAAAAACCAAAATGAATTTTAACACTCTAGAGTTTTAGGCTAGCATCTCTTCTGCAATTGTTAAAATTGGAAATAGAAAACTTATGCATTCAAAACTTAAAACCTATTTCCTTCTTTCCTTTTTGGCCTTTGGGTTACTTTTTCTTTTTAGCATAACTTTAGTTTTGCAGATCCAAAACGCCTTACCTGAAAACCTAACATCGACAATTGGGTTTTCATTGATCATTCTTTTGATTATAAGTTTAATTTTCGGATTGGCACTTAGCTCTTGGTTTGAAAAAATTTTTGGAAAACTAGAAGTTGCGTTTAAGGAAGTTGGGCTTGGAAATTTGCAAGCTCGACTCATATTTAAAAAAAATGATTTATTAGCAGAATTCTATTCTAGTTTTCATAGAATGTTACAAGCTCAAGAAGAACTAATCCAACATATCAAAACTTCTGCAGATACCTTATCTTCAGACTCACAAGAGATGAAATTAGTTACTCTCGACTTTGCATCCAACTTACAATCACAATCAGCTGCTACAGAAGAAGTTTCAGCATCCATAGAAGAAATATCGGGAGTAGCAGTATCCATCTCAAACATCGCTGAAAACAATTCACAAAGTATGAGTAACTTAACATCAGAGGTAGATCGACTTTCCGATGCCATCGATAAAACAGGTGAATATGTAGAAGGAACTCTGGATTCAATTAAAAATATCATAGATCGTGCAGAAGCTGGAAAAAACACACTTCGTACTATGAATGAAGCTATGGATAATTTATCTCAAAGTTCGCTTGAAATTTCAAAGACTGTCGATGTCATTTCAAAAATCAGCGAACAAGTGAATATGCTTGCTCTTAATGCTTCTATTGAAGCAGCACGGGCTGGTGATGCTGGAAGAGGTTTTGCTGTAGTAGCAGAAGAAGTTTCTAAACTTGCAGAAAGAACAGCTGGTGCTGTGAAAGGAATCGACTCTCTCATGAAGAAAAATCAAAATGATGTTTCTTTAGGTAGAGATCAAATTGAAAAGACTACAATGGAAATTCAAGAAATCATTGGAAATATTGATTCCATCTCAGAAAAAATTACCGAAGTTCATTCAGCCGTGAATACTCAAAAAGATCTAAAAAACAAACTATTACAAGAAGCAACTTTCGTAAAAGAACGATCTGAAGAAATCAAGGAAGCTGTCATTGAACATAAAACAGCAACCAATGAAGTGATGGCCTCTGTCTCTTCCATCAGCCAATCATCTTTTAGTAATTCTGAAAGTAGTGACTTACTCGCCGAAAAAATTACGGCAATTGCCAATACAGCGGACAAACTAATTTCGATGGTAGATCTTTTTAAAACAAATGTTGTCTCTGATGAATCAAACATTTCCGAGAGAGACGAATCTACACACAAACTTCAATTTAGATCAGATATTGGAAGTATCTACTATATAAAAGAAAAAGATTTATTAGAAGTTGTTTGGACTCCAGACTTTAGCGAAGAAAAATACATAGAAATCTTAAATGAAGCACTGAATATTATCAATAAGTTTAACATACGTAAGTGGCTAGCTGATACAAGAAGAATGGGACTCGTCACGCGGTCAGCCCAGGAATGGGTGAATGTCAATTGGTTCCCCAAAGCAAGTAATTCTAGTTTAAGAAAAATGGCAGTTGTCGTTCCAAATTCAGCATTGGCAGCAATTTCAATCGATGACCAAACTCTAAAAACAGGAAACGTTGAATTAAAATCAGTGCCTAGTTTAGAATCGGGAATCGCTTGGTTAAATGACTAAACTTTCATAAGTGAAGATCCCTCGTTTTACAGTACACGAGGGATCTATATTTTTATTTGTCCCTTTCTAATACAAAGAAAAAAGGCTGTTTCATTCCTTTAAAATCCATACAACCAAACATTGTATCTTGGTTTACCTTCTTAAACACATCATGAATGGGCAAATTATCATAGATCATTGCGGCTGTTAGTTGTCCACGAAATTCAATTCTCCTAACTCGTGCTTTCGATTTTGAAGTTTGAAACAAAAAACGAACCAATAAAAACAAGTATTTTAATGGCCACAATTTAGTAGATGGGATTAAAGTAGCCAATCGAACTGGCATCAGCGAAGGATTGACCTTAAATAAAGTTTTTCCAAAAGAGCGAAATACTAGCGGATGAACGTTATCGGGATCTACAAATTCCTTTCCATACCAATTAAAAGTTTCCAAGGCGCCATCCATCGTATGGGCAGTATGAAAACCAGATCCGTGCCATCGTCCAATCATATCTTCTATTGAGACAGTTTCCAACGCATCGTATAGTGCAAACGAATCACTTGTCGAATTGTTCTTTTTACTGCGCATTTCATTAAATTTAATTTCGAGAGTATTCATACTTAAATTCTTACCTAAGACAATCTTTTTATTATACGACTCCTAGGAAATATTTATCCAAACTTTAATTCCAATTTTCATCTCTCAATTAAGAACAGATTGCATTCGGTTTCGCTCTTCGATTATTGTATTTATTGCTCCTTCAATTTTTTTTTGAAACAAAACTGGATTCGACAACGTCAACGGATTTCCATTATTCAAAGTTAATCCTAAAGACCTAGATGTCATTGTGGCAATACAAACTCTAAATAATTTTTCATTTAATTCATTGATAAACCACAAGGAAGCAACTCTAGAATTTTTTGCAAAATCCCCTTCAAACAAACGCATATGATTATACTCAGCAGTTGAAGCCAAACGATCCACTTCATCAATCAGCGCATTTACTTCAAATTGTAAGTCAATAGGTTTGCCTGTTGTCATTGATTTCGAGATCAACAATAACTTTTTTGAGATCTGAAGCATAGTGTCTAAATATACGATCGCCTTTCGTATCAAAAAAGATTGTTTTTGGAAGGTTGTTTGAATCGGATGAAGTTCAAATAATTTTTCCAATCTTTCCGAAGTTAGAGAAATAAATTTTAACCTTGAATCCAAGGCATTGACTTCATTTTGATTCGAAATCTTCTGATGATAAGAATTAGGACGTACATTGATTCTTAGTAGTATTTCTTTTTGGTTTAAGGTTGAAAATGAATCCTTAGAAACCCAATCTAATATTTCTTTTTGAAGGAATAGGATTTGTTTTTGTATGATGGATTCTCTTTGTGATTCTAAAGATTGAATCGGATTTTTTGGCAATTTCATTGATACCTCATGGAAAGTACAACTTTCGTTCCTTTTGCAAAACTTCTAACGCATCCTCGAGAAAAGGTAGAGAACCTGTGGCAGTGGCAGCTGTAGACAAAGTCAAATTTCCACCGTAGCGATTGACTAATCGCAACCTCTTACAGAGATCCTTATCTCCACCAGTCGCAACTGAAACTTGACCAATCGTTTGAATGAGAGAGGAAACTACCATTTGTTGGTTTTGCCTATCAATTGCATGATAGACTCCACTTTGCATATGAAATGCTCTTTCTTTTATCGTGCGAATTGCAGATTCAACGGAAACTGAGCGAATCAAAAATAGATTCTTAGTAAATTTGTTTTTTTCCTTTGGTTCGTTTTGAGTTTGAATTTTTGATAAATATTGATCCACAAAATTTAAATAATAAAACCTAACCGTATATTGGTGCCACAGTGCAAGATTCGTTTGCAGCCGATAAAGCAGAAGGCTCAAAACACTTAAGATTTCATAAATAGTATTTCTTTTGTATTCTAATGTACTATTATATAGTTTAGAATCGTTACTGACATTCTGGAACTCCAATGGTAGAGGAAAAAATTGGATCACTTCCTCTTTATGTGAACCTAACCAAGGAACAGCGAATATATTCTTTGAAGGAATCCAATTCAAATCCTCTTTTGTATTTAAGAAAAAATAAGGAGTCTCACCTACTTTAAATTCATCCCCCAGTGAAAGGATCCAATTTTTAATTTTTAGAGAATCTTGTTCCAATTCATTTTTTTGATAATCTTCTAATCCAAACTGGATACAAAGATTTTGCCAAACTTCTACGAGCTTTACGACAAGTTGGAAAACAACTTCACTTCGAATGGAAACAAAGTATAAATCTTTGTAGGTAAAATTTTCTTTTGTTAAATCCACTGGATAGAGGGTTTGTAACTCGAAGGATACCATTTTTAAAAACGTATCGAACTCCATACCATCCCGATAAACCTTGTTAGCCAAGGTGAAGAGAATTTCATCCGTCGCTGACATTGGATATACAGGAATTTCCGGTAATTTTTTAGGTCCACGCTTCAAGTTACCTTTTGTCTTTGCAACCATCGGAGTTCTTATTGCTGTCACCAATAGAGCAGTGACAGAGATACGTTTTAAAAATTCAATTCGTAGAATCATGCGGAAAAATATAGATTAAATTTATCTTATTTACCTGAAATAGCAAACAAAAATCGTAACTATATTTAATTGCAATTTATTGACTGTCTATTTTTAATTCATTTTAAGTATGAATCTGAGTTACCCTAAAAAACAGAATCAATCTAACTTTTTATTCATTGTAATATTAGCTGTGATTTCACTGGGCTCTAATTGTAAGATTGCTGAATTCAATAACTATTGTGACCCAAAATCAGTGGCTTTCAAAAATACTCAGATTTTGAAAATCGTGCTTAAAGATAAATCGCCTACCTGCGGAAAAGACTATATATCAACAATTATTCCATATTCGATTTCTGGCTCCATCTCTGGACTATATAGTAATGGATTAAAGCTCACGTTAAATGGTATGGTAACTCTTGCGGTCGAAAGCAATAATACGTATTTTTTATTTTCAAATATCGTTACAACTGGAACCAGTTATTCTATCAACATCGCGAAACAACCAGTTGGTCAATTCTGCACGATTTTAAATGGTAGTGGTATGGTGAAAGATTCTGATATTAATTCAATATTAATAAATTGTAGTATATCTTGCAATCCCTGCAAAATTTTCCTTTCTAGTTCTGGATATCCACCAAACCCAGGAAGCGCAGCAAATTTCGATGCATTCTGTTCTTCAGACGCAAATTATCCTGGAACAGGAACATACAAAGCTATGGTAGTTGATGGAGTAACAAGACGAGCATCCATCACCGGAAATGTCGGAGATGGTCAACTTGACTGGGTATTTGCAGCAAGTAGAACATACTATCAAACTGCTGGTACTATAGGAACTACTAGTTCCGGAGGATTATTTATTTCTACATTGACAAACACTTTTTCTTTAAACTCAAAGTATTGGACAGGTTTAAATACTAATTGGACAACAAATACTAGTAATACATGTAATTTATGGACTAGCAACTCTGGTTCATTTACAGGCGTTATGGGACAAGGGAATTCAACAGCAATTGCAGATATCACTGCAGGTTGGTCCGCAGACCCATGTAATCTAAGCAATCAACAATTGATCTGTGTAGAGCAGTAATTTCTTCACTTGCAATTCCTCTTGAGCCAAGTATAATATTCCAATGAATGTAGCTGATTCTGAAATCAAATCTCTCCTCGAGTCATATCGGGACATCACTGTCTATGGACTCAGTAACGACCCATCCAAACCAAGCCACTATGTTCCAATTTATATTCGAGACAAAGGTTGGAAGGTCATTGGAACTTATCCCAAAGAACATAGTGTAGGTGGATTTACTATCTACAAAAGTTTGAAAGATGTGCCCATGCAAGATCGTAAGTTTATCGACGTCTTTCGTAGTTCGGATAAAATTCCAGAAGTAATCGACGAAATTTTAAGTTTAGGAGGAACAGAAGTAATCTGGCTTCAGTTAGGGATTTCGCATCCTGAAGCTGAAAAAAAAGCAGAAGCTGCTGGCATCCGAGTTGTATCCAATCGATGCCTCATTATAGAACATAAAAATTATTTTTAATCAAAGGATACAAACGTAACATAACTCTGTCGTTACTATTAAGTTTGTATCCAAATCAAATATTAGTTTTTTCTTTTTGATTGGAAGTCTGCCCAAGACCCACAACTCCAAATAGCCCAAAGAACGAGTACGGGTTGAAAAAACAATCGAACCAAACGAGCACGATCAGTATCCAAACCAAAAGCACTAATTCCATTGACATACTGGGAAATATTACCAGGAAAAATTAATACAAAAAATAAAGCAACAACCCAACCAACTTGTACCTGTTTGTTGCGGAGGAAAACCAAGGACAATCCTAAAACAATTTCCACAACCCCAGACAATAAAACGACTATATCTGCGTTGATCGGTAGCCACGTTGGTACCTGTGCTAAAAATTCAGTTCTATGCCATGTTAGGTGACCGGTTCCAGCAAAAACCAAAAATGATCCTAAAAGGATTCGCAGTACGGTTTGAAAAATATTTCTTTTGATTGGGTCTGTTTCATTCATGAAGACTTAGACTCCGCGAAACCTAAATTCAAGCCATCTCAAGAATTTAAGGGAAATCCTATATAAACGATACTGAGTCTTTATCTCATTTAATTATCGACATAAGACGGCATTTCTGAGGCAATGGCCACATGATTTTCCTTTTTGAGAATCGATCTCAGAATAATAGTTCTTTCGGAATTCCAAAACTATCTATTTTTGGCATCTCGCCTGGTAAAGGATCCAAACTTTTTTCGGTTTTCGCCCTCATAACAATTGTATCCACCACCCCGCTACTTTCGCAAACTCAGGAAAAAAATCCTCAAGCCGGAAACGGACAGGCGGAGCCCACACCAAACTCAACTTCGAAACCAATGGAAAGTGGAATTCGAGTCACTGGAAAAAAGGATCCGAGGGATCGCGAAATTCTTAGAACACCCAATAGCATTAGTCGTTTGAACGAACAAGACATCCAAGACGCAGGAATCAATCGGACCAATGACATTGATAAACAAGTTCCCAATTTTTCCATTATCGATTCAGGATCACGAAATTTTACTTATTTTAACATCCGAGGTATGCGAAGTATCGCCTTCAGCGAACCTGCGGTCGGTTTGATTTTAGATGGGATTCCATTAAACGACAATGTTGCACTTAACACTGAGTTATATGGTCTAGAAAATATAGAAGTATATCGAGGAAGCCAGGCCACTTTATTTGGAAAAAACTTTCAAGGTGGAGTTGTAGAAATTAGAACAAAAAAACCAACCAACGTTGCCGAAGGAAAAATCACGTATGATGCTGGAAATTATAAAAAACAAGAAACATCCATTTACTATAATGCACCCATCATCAAAGATAAATTATTTTTTGGTATTGCTGGTAAAAGTACAGAACGCGAAGGATATCTATCTAATATAACTGGATTTTATTATCCGAACAATCGTCCTTACGAACTACCTGTAGAAATTTACAAAACACATCCAGATGGAAGAAAAGGAAGAGCTGGACGTTTTCGTTTATTTTTTACTCCAAACGAAATTTTTGAAGCTGATCTTCAAATTAGTGCAGAAAGTTTCGATGATGGATCTTTAAATTTAGTAAACTATTTAGGTGCCAAATCAGAAAGAGAAAAGGCTTTGTTGCAAGGTTGTGTTGCCCAACCATCCAACTGTTCTAAGTTATATGGAACCTATATCAATAGAGTCAATGGAGATAGAAAGGTATATTGGGATTACGAAGGAAAAAGTAATGTAACTGGAAACACTTATTCTCTTGCCACAACCACCAAACTCCCTCATACAAATCTAAAAACAGCTTCTGCGATTCGAAAGATGGATATAGATCCAATCACAGCAGATTCCGATTTTACTACTACAGACCAAAATAGATCTATTTATGTAGAAAAGGCCACAACCTTTCTGAATGACATCTATTTTGAATCGAAAGACAAAAATGATCCATTACAATTTAAAGCTGGAATTTATACTTCAAACAAAATTACAAATATAGACCAAGCAAGAGAACATAGATCTCAAGTTTATGTAATCAATGATTTTCCTGGACTAAGTGCACCGGCAAGGGAGAAAAATCTCTCAAGACTTCATGATAGAAATATAAGTTTTTATACTCACAATAGTTATACATTTGCAGAAAAATTTACAATCACACTCGGAGCTAGATTAGAAAGACAAGAAAGCCAACTTTCCCATACAGAACAAGCAGTTGGAATTTCCAGAGCCAACAATCCTTTAGGAGAAACTCTTGTTTTATCAGATCCATACACTATCAACAACCGCTACAATTACAATGTTTCTCGTATGATATTTGATTACAAACCGATTAACAATCTTATGTTTTTTATAGGTTTTAGTCGCGGATATAAAAACGCAGGTTATAGCACAGTTGTCAATATCCCAAACCAAGCAGCATTCAAACCAGAGATTAATGATACAATCGAAGCTGGTATTAAATCAGAATTTTTTAAAGGAAAATTTGGATTAAAATACACTCAGTTTTATACGGAAACACAAGACTTCCATGTTGTACGTGCAATTAATTTATCACAATATGTAAATCTCAATGCAGAACTTGTAACGATTCGAGGTTACGAATTAGAAACATTTATCAAACCACAAAAAGATACCAAAATTGGATTATCAGCAGGTTACACAGAAGGAATTTTTAATAAGTTTCACGATTCTGTTCTCAACCGTGACTTCAATGGTAAGTGGGTTCACTTCATACCTAAATATGATATTGTAAGTTACTTACAATTCAGAAATGAATATGGAATATTCTTTCGCGGTGAATTCCAAGCAGTTGGCCAAATGTATTTTGCCGCAGATAACACAGTTTATAGCGACCCATATTACGTAATCAACTCAAGAGTTGGATACGAAACAGATACAATCTCAGCTTATCTTTATATGAACAATATCAATGACCGCTACTACTTTACGTCTTACATCGATGGAACTTTCCAAGCAGTACCCGGTGCACCAAAAACATACGGATTTATGTTAACTTATAAAATTTAAATTTCTGGAGAAACAAATGAAAACAAAAATTAAATCCCTTCTTATCCTAATCACGACTGGACTCTTCGTATTCCAATGTGATTTATTTGACCCGAAAGACAAGGTTACCAGCGACGATCTGGTTTCGATGTTAGCACTCCAACAAATCAATGCAAACAGCATGAGCGAAGCACAACGGCTAGGTTTAAATGTTGCTTATAGCCATAGATTCAGCATCAAAAATGGACCACATTTGTTTTGTAGAGAGTATTCAACTGCTTACCTAGAAAAACAAGCAGAATGGGAAAAAGATATGGAACAAACGTATGCAACCATTGGAAATGCAATAGGAATTCAAATTGTGGTAGAAAGACTGAGTGGGCCTTGTGCTATCACAAATAAAGTTGCTGCTTGTCATTACGATGGAGTGGATGGAATCAATGATCTAATCCCATACGCATATACAACAGAAGGTGAACATAAATATTTAATTCCAGCAAATGCTTATTATGGAGTCACAGATTTAAAAAGTGCCAAAGAAGCTTGTGAAAGATTCAAAGGCACTTACGTTTGTTACGACCCTAGTAAATGTTGGCAATAAAATAAATTCAAACGGAAGAACTCAAAAGTTTTTTTTGGGTTCTTCTTCTATTCTTTCTTTTGATATAAAAAATAGTAATTCCACTGATTGCTAATATTGCCGGTGTCAGCCCACCAACCACCCAAAGAATTTTACTAAAATGATTTGCAAATGTGCCAAAATGCAATGGCCGAAAAGAATCCAAAACTTGATTCCAAAAACTCTCTTCCGACATATTTATCTTATCAAATATGTGTTTTGATTTTACATCATAACGGACATAGGAACCATATCGGCTTTCTAGTCCCGATGAATCAAAACGATTTCCATAAAATCCAATTGGCTCTTCTTTCGAATGGTGTGGAAAGGATATATATCCCAATTGAAATCCCGGGATTTCTTTTTTTGTTTGTTCTAACAATTGATTGATTGAATCCTCGGGTGACCATATATTGTGTACTACATTTTCTTCTGGATGACTTAGAATCAAAGTGTCGCGTAAGCTCCACCATCCACCTGTGATTGCTAATATCAGATGAAACCAAATAGCATTGATACCAACAAACTTGTGTAAATCGGAAAATAGAATCTGCATACTCTCTTTCAAACGCAATCGTAAAAGGCTTTTCCAAAATCGTTTATAAAGTTTAATTCCACTAATTGCCAAAATTAAATATACCAAAGCAATACATCCTGTGAAAAAATAGCCAATACCTCCAAGAAAAAGACTATAATGCAAAACAAGAAGGAAACCGTATAAACTATTGCTACGATCTTCTTTTAATTTTCCCGCGACTTTCCCATCATAAGGATTGAGCAAATAAACTATTTCTTTACTTGGTATCTCCTTATTATGGAACCAAACTTGATCTGCTTGGTTTTTTATATCTGAAACCAACCATCCAGCAACACTGCCTTCTGGAACTTGCTCTAACAAACGTTCGTATAATTGGTCAAAGGGCAATCGCTCCTTTTTTTCCTGAACGGTAAGAACACCTGTGAGCGTCTGTAATTCTTTTCCATAAACAAGAAGGGAACC
Organism: Leptospira harrisiae; assembly: GCF_002811945.1. NCBI lineage: Bacteria > Pseudomonadati > Spirochaetota > Leptospiria > Leptospirales > Leptospiraceae > Leptospira > Leptospira harrisiae. The sequence continues at coordinate 251,590 of NZ_NPDX01000004.1, forward strand.
AGTCATTCCCAAAACCAAAAGGAAACTAGCCCCAAATATTCCGAGGACCAAATGCAACTTATACCAAGTTTTTGCTTTCAACGAAGGCTCCGAGCTGAGGATATTTCCAATAAAATGAGATTAGGTCTCATTTTCAAGTAATTCTTGTGATACTACCTTCCGCAGAACTAGGAAAATTGTCCGTCTTAGATGGATAATCTCGGTTTCAATGGGCTGAAATTGCCGAAAACTAGGTTCAAACAGCAGTTTGGGGATGTTCTAACATTTGTTTGATGATTTGATTCACCTCTGGTCGACAGCTCCCACACCCGGTACCGGCGCCAGTACTCACCATAATGACATCTAAATTTTTAGCTCCATTTTTAATTTCTTCTTCAATATTACCACGCCCAACAGAATTGCAGGAACAAAGAAGTGCACCTTTCGGTGGTTTGGTGTTTGTACCACCTGGAAGTCTTAGTGATACTAATTCTAATCCAGGAATTTTTAATAAATTTGAATGTAAGGAACCTGAATATGTTTAACCAAACCAGTGCAAGGTGTTTTTTATAATTCGAAGACTGGTGTAGAACCATTATGTGGTATCTATACATCAGAACTTTTGTCTGAATGGATAAAAAATATTTTTCTAGAAGAAAGAATGGAATATTCATTACAAAAAAGGATCAAAAACCTAAATCCCGAGCCAATTTTTCTCTCTCTTCCTCTAAAGGAAGAACATTACTTCAGGAATATAAACACAAAAATGGATTTGTCACAATGAAGTTCTACCAGAAAAAAAAGAATTGGATTTTCGATATGGATGGTACCTTGACGATTGCAATGCATAATTTTTCCGAGATTAAACGACAGTTAGGTCTTCCTGAAGACACAGATATACTAACATCACTTTCTCGATTACCTCCTAAAGAATCCTTGGAGAAACATACTCTGTTGGATGCAATCGAATTAGAAATTGCGAGATTAGCAAATCCATCTCCCGGTAGTTTTGAATTACTTCAAAAAATCAACTTACAATCTAACAATTTAGGTATACTTACAAGAAATAGTTTTAATAATTCGGTTGAAACATTAAAAGTAACGGGTCTTTTCACTTATTTCCAAACAGATTTTATCTTCTGCCGAGAACATGTCTTACCAAAACCAGATCCAGAAGGAATCATACGTTTGATGGAACTTTGGGAGGCAAACCCAAATGACACTGTCATGATAGGTGATTATATTTATGATTTAGAAGCGGGGAAAGCTGCCGGAGTGGATACCGTGTATATTGATCCAGAAGGTAAATTTCCTTTTAAAGATGCAGCCACTCACTGCATCAGACAATTGGATGAAATTCTTTTCTTATAGTTTATTCCTAGGGAAAACCCTGCCAAAGAAATTTTAGTCGTAGCATAAATCCTTAGAAAATCCTAATGAATCAATAATCTCATGACAACATATATATTTCTATATATTCTAATATATGAGCAGGTAAAAATTTTAATATTCACAAAATTTAGAATAATACATTCTTCTCAATTGTTGTACATATATATATATGAAAAGCCTGTTTTTTTCTTTTTTTCTAATTTCAACTTTTTCCTTATTATCGTGCAACAAAGAATCCAGTAAAGAGGATTTATCAGCAATTGCCCTTCTGAGTTTTGTTGGTAATCCAATATCTTCTTCACTCGAGGAAAAATTTCAATCTGCAGAAGCAAAAACATTTTATCGAAAAGATGGAAACATCCATTTCCAGGACATACTCATAGAATATAAATTAAAAGAAGCTAAAGGAGATTCGGAAACAGTAGAAGCATTTTTAGGAAATCCAAATCAAATTTCCTTCAGCACTCAAACAAACCAAGTTACTGGTCAATTTACCCAAAAGGAAGATTTGTACCAAACAAAATCGATTCCATTCTCATATTCAGATTATACAAAAAGTTTCAAAGTTATTTTAACACTCAAAAGAGAGGGAAAAATAATTTCCTTTCGAGAAATTTATACAACTCCACCTTCTCCACCAGCGATTCCACCGAATTCCATTTCATTACCTGCAATCACATATGAAACAAAACGTTCTCTCATCGGTGGAACCGAATACCAAGTCATTCGAGTTAAGTTCCAAGCTGGAGCTGATTTAAGTCAGTTCACTAAATTAGATGCATACATTGGAAGACCAAGCATCATTGCTCTTGCAGCTGATAATTACAACGTAATCAATTATATATCCGCAACTTACTTTGACAGTTCGTTACAAAATTTTTTATTTTTAACACCTGAATTAAATGCATCTTATAAAATTATAGTAGTTGGTTCGAATACAAATGCAAAAGGGAATCGAAGCATTGATACAACTCCACCACCGCCTCCACCCTCTCCTTGCCTTGGAAGTGTTAATGCACCCACGGTAATAGGAAATTGTAACACACATTGTTTAGTCGTAGACTTAGTTGGAAACCAAATGAGTTATACTGCAAAAACAAAAATTGAAACAAATTCAGAGGAATATCTTTCATTAGATGCAGATAGCACTACTCCAAGCGGCGGATCAGGGCCTGTTAACCTATCATGGTTAGAACAGTTTGCACCCATTGGAATTGGCGAGTATAAAACCGATGATCGAGTATTTGATGTTACAGCATATTCACCAGCATGTATTGTTCTTTCTTCTTACCTTGTAAAAGATGGCCCAAATGGATTTGTTGACAATTACATAACCGGTAAAGTAAACGTCCCTTAAAAAGAACCAAAATGATAATTAAATATGAATTTGACTTTCGTTTAATATTGGAAATTTGATTTCGACAGTGGCACCATTTTCTTTTTTGATTTCCATTGTCCCCCGCAACTGCTTTACAAGGTTTCTAACGAGTGATAACCCCATTCCTTTTCCATCTAAAATAGAATTATCAATTCCATTTCCGTCATCTTTTACAACAAGAACAAATTGGTTTATAGTTTTACCAAGGTTTACGATAATTTTTCCATGGTTTCGATTCATAAAAGCATGACGAAAGGAATTAGAAACTAACTCATTTAGAATCAAACCCATAGGGATCGCCCGATCCAAATCCATTTCTAATCCCTCTTCAATTTTCTCATATAATTCTACATTATTTTCTTTGTTAATGTATGTATTTTTTAAATTTCCTAATATAGAATCAAAAATAAGATTTAAATCCACATACAGTAAATTTGGTGAACCATAAATAATCTTATGAACGGATGCAATCGCCATAATACGGTTCTGAATTAAACCAAGCGAAGTAGTCAATTTTATATCGTTCTCTGATTCAACTTGCATCGCCAAAAGTCCGGAAATAATTTGTAAATTATTGTTCACTCGGTGATGAATCTCAGTGAGCAATTTGGTTTTTAATTTGAAATCAGATTTAATTTGTCTTTCATGTTCGATCCTTTGAGTTTGCTCTTTTTTGACAGAGTGAACATACAAATAAATTAAAAAGAACATTGCGTAAAGATCTTTAAAAAAGCCTTCATAATCATCAAAATAATCTATAAAAAAACCATGTTCAAAAACATTCGAAATACTCACATAACATGGGATAATCGCCAATATTAAAACAAATGCACCTTCCCCTCGATATGAGGGCCTATGAACTAAGTTCTTTACGATCAATACAATTGCGATACCATAAACTAATAGTGTGGCAAGATTTAGTAACGCAATAAAACTCATATTAGTGTGTAGTCACCAAAATTTCTTTTTTTAAACTCACCAAAAAGAGAAGCGAAGAAATAAAGAAAAATAAATGTTCTAATAAATTAAAAAAGTCAGGAAAAATATACCCCTCAACTACTGTGAAAATATTGCCAAGCCAAACACAAACAAATCCCAAAATCAAAAAATAGAATTTGGGTATTAACCCAGACCAAAGCAGTCGTAAGGTGATGAGTAACCCTATGGTGTCAAAAATAAGATTTAATACTTCACTGATTTGATACATTTTTTACCAATACCCAAGTGACCATTCGCATTCCCAGAGGACATACGATAACAGGGTTTTGTTTATGGTAAAGTGATAATTTTAAGAAAAAGGGAACATAACACCCTCTGTATAAAAGTTACGATATCGTACTAAAAAATGATTGTTTAAATCAAAATTAATTTCATAAAAAAACAGAATGACCAATTTCCAATATTTACCATTTTCTGCCAAAATTGAAATCATTGGGATTAATCCGTTTGTTTTTTTTGCCCAAAAACATTCTAAACTCTATAATGGAGCAAGCAAAAAAGGATAAGGGCAAAATTAGAATTTTTCTCAAAATGGAAGGATTTGAATTCACCCAAACACTTGTTAAATATAAGGGAGATTGGCGACTGTATCTCAATACTCCAATGAGAAAGGCCGCCAAAAAAGAAGTGGGTGATAGAGCTCATTTTGAAATTAAATTTAATCCAGATTCAATCGAACACCCTGTTTCACCCGAACTAGAAGAAGCTCTGGAAAAAAACAAAAAAACAAAAACTAAATTTCAGAGCCTAAGCCCATCTCTCCAAAATGAAATCATGAGGTATATCTTTAAAATCAAATCGGAAAAAAGTAAAAAAGATAACGTCGACCGCGTTACCCTTTATTTACTCGGCAAAGGTAAGTTTTTGGGTAGAGAACTTAATAAATAAAAAAAATACACTCTAACAACCGATCAAGGTAACTCTTCTGGATTCATTTTAGCTAATCGCAATACATCCGTTAAAAACTTACGATGACTTATGATTGATTCTTTTTTTGATTCTCTTGCTGGATTAAAAATTCCGCGTTTTCGAAATACCTTCCAAGGATCTAGTTGGATATCAGACCAGGTTCCAATTTCCAGAGTTAATGGAAGAAATCTTGATACACCAGAAAGGTCTTTCGGTTTTTGAAATTCATTGTACAGACGATCCCAAAGATCTCCATGTGTCGTATAAGTTTCACTTTGCGGTCCAAAACGATAAAGTATATGATTTAAGTTAGTTGTTAAATAATTTGCAATTTTTTGGAACAATGGTTCATCCACACATTGTTCATGTGTACCAGCATAAGGCCACCAAACATGGTCAACAGCTCCAAATCCTGAATGAATATCAATAACAGGTATCATCGAATTTTTGGCTGAAAAAAAATATTCATTACAAAATCGATCTAATACTCTAGACTCCGCTTGTAATATATTTCCTCGGTAATATGGAAATACATTCGAAATTTTGTGACCACCAAAAAAGAAAGGAGCCTTTACTGCTTCCACTCCCGAGTTCCTCATCAGGTCAACTCCACGCGGATTGGATCTACGTTTCATCGCAACACCGCCAGGATTTAAAATCGGGATACAAACAATCCCTAATTCACCGTCTTTAATCTCTTGATACAATTTCGAAGATTTACGTGCAAATAGATCATCCAAAAAATCCAACAAAACACGGATACCTATGGTTTCGAGACCATGAACACCAGCCACAAGACCAGCTACATTCCGTTTGATGGCATTTTCTTTTCCAATCTCTAAAACATAAATAGGAAAACGAAACCCACCTTCTGTTCTTGTGGAAAAACCATACTGTTTAAACCTGACTAATTTACCACCTAACTTTACAATTTTTAAAATTCTATTTTCATATCGATTAAGACGTTTCATTCCTCTAAGCATCTATCATTTACCCACGATTCCTTGCCCATTGATCCAAATCACTTTCCGCAATTTGAACAGGCATAACTCACTATCTCAATGGGAATCATTTTAGAGAAATTCTATTTACGAAAGTTATATTACAATTTCGTTACGAAAAATAGCGTAGTATAAAAATTGAAACAAACAAAAACAACAGAAATTATAATCTAAGAAATCTATTTATAATTTCAATTGCAAGGAGTTTCATTTAATTTCTAATCGATCTTATGAAGAAACCAAAAGCCAAAACCTTTCCCAAAAAGTACACGGAAGAGTGGATTGATTCTAATGGAATTAAAATTCATGTGGGGTTATGGCATGGAAATAAACAAACGATTGTTTGTTTACACGGTTTATCAGGAAACTTATACTCAATGAAATCTCTTGCCGAGCACTTAAACCGCCTAGGCCATCGTGTGATCTCTTATGACCTAAGGGGAAGAGGAAAGTCAGATAAACCAAATTCCGGCTATGGATTTCACAATCATATTAACGATTTACAAAAGATCATCAATCATTACAAAATCAAAAAACCTATATTTTTTGCACATTCATTTGGTTGTATGGTTGTACTTCGTTATGTTCAAATTTTTCCTGAAATCGCAAAAGCAATCATCCTTATGGACGGAGGTGGACTTCTTTCTCTTGCAAAACGGATTCAAATCCTTAAAGTTTTACAACAATCTTTTGAAAGATTGGACGTTGTTTATCCTTCAATCGATGCATATTTAAATCTAGTAAAAAGCTCTCCTCTAGTGCCTCAATGGTCAAAAGAAATTGAAGAATACTTCCGGCTTGAATTAGAAAAAACCAAAGAAGGTTATATCTGTCATATGCCAAAATATGTGATGGAGGAAGAACTAAAAGAAATGGGTGGTTCTATGAATTTGTTTCATGTATTCAAATACTTAATTCAAAATCCCAAACGCGTTATAACCAAAATGATTGAAAACAAAAAACTAGAATTTGAGAAGATCCCTACTCCGACCCTTATCCTCCGTGCTACGGAAATGAATTTATTTCCGAACGATGACCTTTTGCCTAAAGAATCATTTTTATCAATGTTAGAACGAATACCCAATGCAACAGGAAAAGAAATAAAAACAAACCATTATGGCATCTTATTTGGAAAATTAAAGGAAAGAGATAATGCAATTGATCTTTTTCTCGATCAGATGAACAAATAATTTAGAAAGTTAAATTAATCTTCATAAATTTGTATCAAAGAAAGCGATAATTTATTTCAAAAAATTGTATTTCAAAATTTCGGCTATTGTCCCATTCATTATATATGGCTACAAAAATTTCCACTGAAAAACAAAGATGTTCCTGGTGTCTCAAGTTTGATCAATATATAAAATACCATGATGAGGAATGGGGAGTGCCAGTTCATGATGATAGAACTCATTTTGAATTTTTAATTTTAGAAGGAGCACAAGCGGGTCTTAGTTGGTCAACAATTTTAAAGAAACGAGAAGGTTACAGAAAAGTTTTTGCAAACTTTGATCCAGTCAAAGTAGCAAGATTCAGCGAGAAAAAAATTGAAGCCATTCTACTCAATCCAGCAATCATTCGCAACCGACTAAAAGTAAATGCTGCTGTTAACAATGCAAAACGATTTTTAGAGATTCAAAAAGAATTCGGTTCTTTTGATCAATACATTTGGAGTTTTGTTGGTCAAAAACCTATCAATCTCAATAGAAAAAGTTTAAGTGAAGTCCCTGCCACCACAAAAGAATCAGATGTTTTAAGTAAGGATCTAATCAAACGAGGATTCAAGTTTGTAGGAAGTACGGTCATCTATGCACATATGCAAGCCTGCGGACTTGTCAATGACCATATAGAAAGTTGTTTTCGTTATAAAGAGTTAAAAAAATAAGAATAAACTTCAAAGGTTTTTCAATCAGGGGATCATCCCATTCAATCAAAAAACCTCTCGTCATTTTTTAATTCATTTATTTCTTTTCAGCCACCACCACTGCTTTGATCATCTTCCATCCATCTTGGTTGTTGTAGAACGTATACAAAGATTGAAACTTCATCACTGGACTTTCCAAATCAGCTTTTACAAATCCAAATTGATCCAAAAATTCAATCGAATGGATGGTCACAGCCCTGTCCACCCCACCAATTTTGCCTTCTTTTAGGGAATCAATATACTTTGTTTTATCGGAACTAAATACAGAAGTATTTCCTTTGATAGATACGCTATCCGTATAGTCCGAATGAAACGCAGATTCCACTTCTGCAATTTTCCGTTCATCAATATTCTTCATAAGAGAGAGGAACTCTCTTTTCAATACTTCCTGATTTGTTTCTACTATTGTTTGGTTTGTCATTATCTTTATCCTTCTTTTGCGATTACTAAAATACAATTACACCAATCATCCGTTAACTTATTATTGTTGCTATAGCAACAATAATATAAAAAAATCAATCCAATGATTCCTCATAAATTTGATCGATGATTCTTTTGAAATTTTTAAAATCCTGGGCCGAAAGTTTTTTAAACATTCTTTTCCGTTCCTCTGTAACAACAGTCACCATCAATTCATAAATCTCAGATCCTTTTTTTGTTGGATAAACCTGGTTTTTTCTTCGATCTTCTGGATCAGATTGAATTTTAATCCATCCCTTCTCTTCCATATTTCGAAGCGCACGTGCCATTGACGGTCTATCATCAAAATCCCTTCCCAGATCAGATTGACTACAACCAGGTTGTTTCATCAAACGAACCAGAACAAACCACTGCTCAGGAAATAATTCCAATCCATTGGCCGATGCTAGCCTCATGAACTGACGTCGCAAGGCTCTCACTGTTCGATAAATCAAATAAGCATAGGAATTTTCTAAATCGAATGAATCATGCATATTGTTGCTATGGCAACAATATAAAAATCTATATTTTTGTCAAGAAAGTTATACATACATACCAGGGTTGTAGAACCAATCTGCCTTGACAGAACTTTCATCTAAATTATATTATAAAGTTTTGCACAAAATTAAAGGAGTACTTTCATGAATACGCAAAACAAAATATGTCTAACCCATTTTGACTATGGCCGATTAAAATTAATGATTTCGAATCATAGCAAAACAAACAAAGTGGACCACAATGTTAAAGATCTTTTGGGAGAAATTGAAAGAGCCCAAAAAGTGGACTCACAGGTAATTCCACCTAACTTTGTTACGATGAACTCAATAATCGAGCTGAAAAACCTCGGAGAACTAGAATTTCAAGAATTCCAACTGGTTTTTCCTGAAGAAGCCAACACAGAAGAGAACAAAATTTCAGTGTTAGCACCAATTGGAACCGCCGTTTTAGGATATAAAACCGGAGATGTCATTCAATGGAAATTCCCAGGCGGAGAAAATCATTTTCAAATCACCAAAATCAAATACCAACCGGAAGCAAACGGTGACTTCCATCTCTAAAAAACAAAACCATCAAATTTAGCAAAAGTTTGGCGCTCCCAATCCTATGTAATTTGTTGGTCTTATAGTTTAATGGGCCGGGCTCCTCCGGGGTCCGCTTACGCTCCCGTCTGCCAGTCGGCAGACCAAGGCCCTACGCATCCACTAGCGCTTGTCAGGTTTCGTTTAATACATCTTTGCATTTAGTTGAAATAGAAGCTTCATTTTGAAATAAACATTTTAAAATTCGGCCACCACCAGGGATGATCCAACGACAGTATTCACTTACATCATCCTTACAGAATCCCTGTGACTTTTCTTTCATAGTTTCCGATAGGATATTTTCAGCTTTGGTACACTCCTCCGATAAATTTTTTCCACGTTCTTTCAAACATTGCAAAATCCGAGCTTTGGTAGGTTTCACTCCCAAACAGTAAGTTGCGATCTCAGGTTTACAAATTTCATAAATTGGTTTTGATTCGGCAAACAAACTGATCTGAAAAGAGAGTAAGAGAAAAAGTATAAATCGATTCATACATCTATTGTTCCTTTTTTTATCTAGATTGACAGTCAGAATGAATATGACCGATCTATTTGGTATTTGCAAATCAAAAAATATCCATTCTATTGTAAGATTTGGATCTTTTATTGAACAAAATCATTTACTTTAAAACTTCTAAATATCAAATTTTTTCTTTTTCTTAACAAATACCAATGATTGTCAAAAGTATTTATTTTTTGATTATCTTTGGTAAAATGAAAAAAGTAGTGAAGACGGCAAGTGGAGAAAATGTCCCAACTTTAAAAACAAATTGAGGAAAGATTGTTTTAGTATCCCATTTTTTTCAAATCGGTGAGCGGAAGTAACAGCAGTATAAGGAAGTAAAACTGGCCATACAATTTTTCTAAATTTTAAACTTAACTCTGTATCTTCAAAAATAAAGTCCAAACTTAAATCTGAACTCCAAAGGTTTCGTTCAAAAAAGATACAATGGTCCAGATAAACTATTCCCTTGCACCTAACACGAATCCAATTCGAATACCATGAAATTAATCTTAGTAAAAAATGTTCTTTATCAAATTGATGTATAAAACCACCCCATATGTTTTTATTTTCTTTTTGTCCACTGAGCTGGATTAAATGGTTTATAGCTTCTTTGGGCAGTTCCGTTCTGGGATGATGGAATAATACAATTTCCCCTTTTGATTGGTGGAAACCAATATTCAATCGTTCCGCCCTGGTAAAGGCTTCCGATGTACTTACCTGTATGATCTCAATTTCTGGATGGTTGGCAAACCCAACAAGTGAATTCTGAAATAAGGAATTTTCGCCATTGTCTGTTGGAATGATGATACTGAGCATTGGAATTAACTTTTGCTTCTATCAAATTTTAAAACCATAAAAATGAAAAGCGAAAACTAGAGATCCTATTTGTTAGAAACCTCCATTCCGGAGGCTTTACTAGTATTTAAATTTTTATTTTACTCTTTGCTAATCGAAAATTTGGGAAGAAAGTAACCAATGTCCCTACCATTTGTTGGATCTGGTTGGCCTGGTCCAGGTGTCGGAAGTACCCATTGGTCTAAGTATTTTCCATTTGTAGAAATAAAGTTTGGATTGAAATAGTATTCTTTATATTCATTTGGTTTATAATCAAACTTCAAAAAATCAATGGAAGAAAACTTAGCGAAAGGCATTCCTTGTTCTGTTTGGTAAACAAAATTATACAACGAAGACATATTTAAAACCAATGTCTCTCTGTTTCCTTCTGGCAATTCTAAAACAATCAAACCGTCTTCATTATAACGATCCATAATATAATCATTGTCTAAATATTCAAAATCCAATCTGTCTGTAAATGGAGCAGTTAACAAACCCCAGAATGGATTCCCAATGGGATCCGCAAGTTCAGCTGCCTCTGTACCAGCATTTTTATGAACACGTGGATGATAGTTCTTGAGAGTGTCCAATGCCAAATAACCTGTTGTTGCAGATATTGGATATTCGATCGTATTTACTTTTTCAATTCCGTCATCAAACGGATATGCCATAACAAAATTTCTTTTTCCATGCTGAGGGTCGGCCTTTCCCTGTTCCGATTCATTCCACATATTGTAGATAAAATATTTGTTATGCGGGTTAACTAATTTAGTTTCATCTAATTCGCATTTGATATAACCAATATGAAGGCCGATCCGATCATACTTTCCGTCTTTCCATGCAAATGCATTAGTATTTTCGGGACCTCCAATTCCAAAAATTGTTTTTCCCGAATCAAGCGGATACGAAACTTTCATTCGACCACCACTTAGGTTATCAATCCACTTCCCATCAAATACGACTGTCGAAGCATTTGTGATTCGTTCTTGGCCAGAAGAGATAATCCCTTTTTCCCATAAAAAAATGGATCGAACTTCTATCCTTGCCCGCTGACAACCTACTGAGTGGTTTAGTTTCCCGTCATTTAAAAACCGACTTGGGAGAGATTGGTTTCCAAGACCAGACCGTGTATTTTGAAATAAAAATTGTGAGTTTTGTGGATCCACAATTCGAAATGAAATATTTTTCTGAGAAAGAAATAATGAACCTAAAATCAATGCATCGGTGAGGTCATTATTTTTTGCTGGTTTACAAAACAATACACTCAGTAATAATAAAAATGTAAAATTAACTTTCATACTGATATTCCAAATTTTAGCATATTATAAACTTAACAGTTGCAATGTGCATTGAAAAAAAAGGAAAACAATGATTTTTTAAAGAAAAATTTAATTAATTTCCAAAAACCGTTAAAAACGTTTTAAAAGCGCTCGAAAACCAGAATGAACGTTCTTAGAAAAAATGGCCAAGAATTTCCATGTAAATAAAGGAAAAAACTTGGCCCTTTAGGATATCGCTCGATTTCAAAAATCAGAATTCTCTAATACGATTGCAATCCCTTGCCCTCCACCGATACAAAGAGAAGCCACTCCAAAACGCAAATTTTTTCTTCGCAACTCATAGGCAAGAGTGAGTATGACACGTGTTCCGCTGGCACCAAGTGGATGTCCAATGGCAATGGCTCCTCCATTCACATTCGTTTTTTCTGGGTTTAATTTTAACTCTCGTATAACAGCCAAAGTTTGGGCGGCATAAGCTTCGTTGATTTCAAACAAATCTACTTCATCCATCTGAACTCCAGCATTTGCCAATGCTTTTGGGATAGCAAAAACTGGACCAAGGCCCATCATTTTAGGATCACAACCTACATTCGCATATCCTAATATTTTTGCCAATGGTTTTAGATTTTTCTTTTGAGTCCATTTCTCCGACGCAATGAGAAGAGATGTGGCTCCATCATTGATCCCTGAAGAATTCCCTGCAGTGACACTCCCTTCTTTCAGAAAAACAGTCGGTAATTTCTTAAGTTGTTCAACACAGGACACTCCTCGGATCTGTTCATCCTTTTGGATGACAATTGCATTTTTCCCTTTACTAATCATGGGAACTATCTCTTCAGATAATACTCCTGACTCTGTTGCCTTTTCTGCGCGGACTTGAGAAATACCCGCCCAATCATCCTGATCCGATCTAGAAATTTGATACTGTTTTGCAATGTTTTCAGCAGTCTCTCCCATTGTTAAATCTACAAAACAATCAGTTAAACTTTGTGCTAAACGGTCTTCGAGTATTGTGTCTCCATACTTATTTCCCCACCTAACATTTTTTACAACAAAAGGAGCATTACTCATGGATTCGGTTCCACCAACAAGTAATAGATCGTTTTCAAATGAAAGAATTTTACGGGAACCAATGATAACACTTTCCATTCCAGATCCGCAAAGGCGATTGACCGTAAGTGCACTTGAGTTTTCTTTTAGCCCTGACCTCAGCCCAATATGTCTTGCCAGATAGGCAGAATCCTTATCATCTTGGATTACGTTCCCATAAATGGATTCTTCAATTTCTTCAGGATCCAATCCTGTTTTACGAATCGTTTCTTTTGCCGAAATGACCCCAAGCTCTGACGAACTATAATCTTTTAATCCACCACCAAATTTTCCAAACGGAGTTCTGACTCCATCTAATATAACTACCATTGTTTTCTCCTTTTATAGTGTATATACACTGTATACTAATCAGTTTTTGCTAAATTTAAACCATTCTATTTATTTACTCGGTTTCCAAACCAACCTGCAAAACAGGAAGCTCTCTTAATTCGGTTAAACTATTTAAGGTTAGTTTGAACGCAGATTTCCCCAACTCATCAATCATTGTTTTTTGTGCCAACCTCCAAAATTCTATCGCTTGAGCCAATTTGGATTCCCCCTTTTTTGTTAGAGTGAGACTCCTTACATTACCAATTTCTTTTTTTTCTATATTGATTAGACCGTCTCGATTCAAAATTTCTAAACTTCTCTGCAAAGTAGTTCGATCAATGTCAGTAACGCGAGAAAGATCAGTAATACTGAGATCTTTTCCATATTCAATCCCGGCAAGTACGGTGAATTGTGTGATCCGAAGCCCAGATGGTTTTAACATTGAATCATAATAACTCGTGACGAGCCGACTTGTCCTTCGGAGGCTTAAATTCAAACAGGACAATCCAATTTGTTTTAAATCTTCATGAGAGTATTTCATTTCAAACCACCTAAGTAGCAAGAAAAGTGCATATACACCATTCTATCAACAAAATGACAACACTCACTTTTTACACCCACTCCTGCAAAAAGAGTCAAAAGTTCCTTTCCGGGCTTTAGAATTTCTTTTTTCGAATCACCCATTCAGCAAAAATAAAATTAATGAACCAACCGGCCCCCATCATTAAATCTCTAGGTATTCCGGAAGGTTCTCCACTCATAAAGACAAACCATGGCAAGTGTGTGAATACTTGGGTTCCTGCTCCCATGCCAATCGCATAACCACGAATCATCCAATGACTATGTTTTGAGATATTTCTTTTTAAAATAAAAATAAATCCAACGGATATACAAGCGGTCATCCAAATACCCACAACCAACCGAATTCCATACAGCCAATCACCATCCGTCGGAACACGAGGGTATGTTAGTGTTAACCATAAGCCGGACAATGCAGAAATAAGTCCCATGAACACCAAAAATCTTCCCGAAATTCGATGCCACTGGATATGTTGTTTCCGAAACCCAGGTGAAAACTGGAAGGCACCAAGAACACCAAAAAAAATAACACCAACTATATGAACGAAAACAGGGATTGGGTCATTGAAGAACCTTTGGCTATCGGTTGTTATATTTCCACCGGTGGTTAATTGTAGTAACCGAAAGATCCCAGCAAGTGTAGGAACCAGACTCAAAAATAAAAGAGAACCGATGATGAAATAATCTTTCTTAGAATAAGATGCCATAATGTCCGTAAACTTATTTCCTAGACAAAACAAGAGTAGGCAACAAAAAAAGAATTAATAAATTTCCTTTTTGTTTAGAACAACTAAATATGCTTTTACGAAAGATGACGCTGGCAAATAGACTCAAACGTTCCGCTAATGATGAGACTTAAAAATCATTACCATCATACGAATGTTAATCCAAAAAAAACGAAGTAACTGCCAAATCAAAAAAGTTCTAAAAAATTTTGTTTTTCCATTTGGGACTGCAGTAAAGTCGCCTTGTTCATAAGAGGAGTGCAAATCCTCTTTTTCCAATAATACCAATTCAACGACTTCATTTGTATTCATAATTATCTCCAATCATTCAGGGATCAACCACCAACCCGGTTTACATTTTGCCTTGTACATAAACATATAATGCAAAATCATTTTGATCCAGTGTCCCGCAAGACCAATCTCACCTGTTGTGTATGTAAGTGACCTACCCCATTTAGGATATTTTTTATAATCAGGAACAATCGGGTATACTGTCATGGAGACAGCAGATCCAGATATCACTCCATTCCCCGCAGAAGCAATACAAGCCGCACCCATCTCCGCCATTGATGCATTGTGTTTTATTTCTTTTGTTTTAAATTTGATCTGGTGGCTTATGTTTTGTGCGACAACTTTACCCATTATGGCGGAAGGCATTCCTGTCCTTGGAGGTGTGGGAGAAATCTGAATTCCATCTTTATTTTTCATGACTTTTGAAATGGGATGTGGTGGTGCAAACGCAATGCCAATCCCAAATAAATTAGAATAAAAGGGTGATTGGTAAGTGCTCGGCCAATCTTTTGCATCCCATTTCTCAAATGGTTTTGTTTCATAGTTTGCATCGACTTTCATCATTCCATTGGCAGCAAACAATGTAGAGGTGATATTTTCGCCATTTTTCCCAAATGCAGTTAATCCGACTCCACTAAAAGGTGGAATCAACATTGAAAAGTCAAATTTCACAAAACCACATTCACCATCTAATGTTGTATAAAATATTTTATCTGATTCGACTTTTGTTACATGAGCTTTAGTTTTCCACTGAATTCCTCTTTCCGTAAACAGTGATTCAGCGAATATTTTGCTACTTGTAACATACCCACCTTGTTCGAGGTGCATTCCCCCCATTCCAAAGTCACCTAACTCATATTCATTGGAAATCCATAAGATTTTGGCATTTTCTCGAACTCCTGCCTTTCTTAATTCATGATCTACATTAAACAGATATTCAAATGCTGCCCCTTGGCATGTACACATTCCATGCCCTGTCCCAAAAACAAAATTTAATTTTTCACCTTTTTTCATCCTTTCGATTGATATTTGTAATTTCAGATTTGCTTCTTCTGCATGTAAATATGTACAAACGGAAACTGTATTTCCATCTTCAGGACCGAGACCAGGAGTGGCGGAAAAATTTAGTTTTGGACCAGTGGCATTGATACAATAGTCATAACTGATGCGACCGATTTGGCCTTTTGAATCAGGTGCAGTTGATTCATATTCAATGTATGGTTCTTTCGATTGTAGTGAGCCATCAGGATACAGACTCAGTGCTTTTGCTTGGATGAACTGAATCTTCATCTTATCATAAACTGGTTTTAATCCAAAAGTGACTTCTTTCGGAACCATGGCACCCACACCCACCCAGATATTAGAAGGAATCCAATTCCAATTTGCGTTAGGTGAAATGACCACCACCTCATGTTTTTTTCCCAGACTTTTTTTGAGTAATGTCGCTGCTGTATGCCCCGAAATTCCCGCACCCAAAATCACTGTTCTCATTTTTTAATACCCATACCCCTATATGTATATCAATCAAAACAGAATGCAAGAAAATCTTTTCAAACTCAGTCCTGTTTTCATTATTTTTCTGAACGCAGTTTAGCTGGTTGGTTACTTTCGATTTGAATGGAACGATAAAAGTGAATTTTTGCGATTGAATGATTCTAAGAATGAATGAAGCCGTCCGAGAAACTTGTAGTACTTCCGATTTATAAAAATGGAATACAACAAGGCAGTGACCATCAAAGTTAAAAGCAGATGAAACAATTCATATAACAAATTAAAATGTAAAAGAGACAATTGGTCAACCTTCGAATCAAATCTGAATGTTCAAAAAAAACATAAGAACTTTTTTATTTTATAATTCGAATACAAGTCTATTCAATTAAATTATGAATTAATTCGGTTCTCTTCCTAATGAATCTAAATTTTACCAAATCTCAACTTCACCTCATTCAAAATTTCTAAATACGAATTGATACCCAATTGGTATTCGATTTGAGATTTTCCTTCCCCCGATAAAAACTCATCAAAACTCCAATCATAACGATTTGGGTCTTTTCCCGAATCAAACCAATCTTTAAAGATGACCTTATCTTCTTCTAACATAACTTCTATTAGGTGATATGGTTCGGAGTTTGCCCAATATCGTTGTTCAGTCATAAATTTTTATCCTATATAAAGTTGCCACAAATGATTCATTTGTAAGTGGAAAAAAACAATAAAATCAATTAGAATTTAATGAAGTTCAATATAGATGATACTGTAAAATCCAAATACTCACCGAATGATAAAGGATTTCATCGCTCCCATAATTTACCAATAAAACCAAAAAAAAGCAATGACTCGGAATAGAATTACCTTGCAATTTTCGTCTCTAGAAATATCAATCACTTCAACAAGAAGGACAAAATCGGATGATAATATTTCAATGCCCCACAGCAGTTACAGAATACATAGAGGATAAAAAGATCG
This sequence comes from Leptospira harrisiae, assembly GCF_002811945.1. Lineage (NCBI taxonomy): Bacteria > Pseudomonadati > Spirochaetota > Leptospiria > Leptospirales > Leptospiraceae > Leptospira > Leptospira harrisiae. Next base: position 268,806 of record NZ_NPDX01000004.1, read on the forward strand.
TCGTTCTTACACAAACTGGGAAAAATACTGGGGCCAATTTAAAAGACAGTTTAAACAAAGGTGTTGAGGCTCTCATCCAAAATAAGGCAGTCAAATGGCTTTCAGACAATCGCAATATGGGAACACATACTGCGGAAGATGTGGAATGGTTAAACAACGATTGGACTCCGCGTGCCATCAAAGCTGGTTGGAAAAAATGGGCACTCGTACAACCTCAGTCAGCCTTATCCGCTATGTCTGAGAAAAATCTCGTAGATTTTTTTGCTTCCAATGGAATTGAAGTTAAAATCTTCGAAACTCCAGAAGAAGGATTCAAATGGTTGGAGTCAGTTTAGATTCCAAGAATGAAATTCAATAAAACAACTCAATACACAGTTTTATCAATCGTATTGGTAACCATCCAGCTTTTGTCCGTGCTCTATGCACTCTTTGGTCAAAAGGATTTTAGCTGGACTATGGTAATCCTGCAATCGACAGGATTTATTTTCTCAGTAATCATGTTATCGTTTGTATTGAGGCAATTAAATCAGTACAAAAAACAATTTTCGACTATAAAACGCATAATAGTCAATGCCATAAAAGGTAACTTAAACATTGAACCCTCAATCAAATCAAAACTCAAAAAAACAAATGAAGTGGATTCCATTTTACTCTCTTTGTATGAGTTACTACATATCTTCCAAGACATCATCATTCTTCTCAAAGATGCGACGGGAGGCCTCTCAGCATCCGTTGATAATGCCAAGTTAGCTGATGAATCTTTCCATTCAAGTTTGATTCGACAAAAGGATTATTCACAAAACCTAGATTTGACTGTCCGTAAAATGACAGACAATATGACAAATATTGAAAACGCATCAACAAACAACTATTCTACGTTAATCAGAGTATCTGACAGCATTCGTGTACTTTCCGAACACATCAATGAATCTGAAAAAAATAGTAACCTTTCCAAACAGTTAACATTTGGTATCACAGAAAAAATTCAAAAAGGCAATAAAGCAATGGAAGAGATGGCAAAGGTCATCGAAAACATTGCGGTTAGTTCTGGAAAAATTGAAGGAATGGTGATTGTCATCAAAGAAATTTCCGAACGAGTCAATCTATTAGCCTTAAATGCATCCATTGAAGCAGCAAGAGCAGGTGAATATGGAAGTGGTTTTGCTGTTGTTGCCCAAGAAGTATCAAAACTAGCAACCCAAACATCGAATAGCATCAAAGAAATTGATAACAACGTAAAACGCAACAAAGAAGAAGTTACGCTCAATCGCCAAAAAATAAATGAAACCAACCAACTCTATAAAGAAATCATTGGTGAAGTTAAACAAATCTTTGAAAAAATTGATTTTATCTCCGAATCTGCAAACAATCAAATGGAGATTAAAGAAAAACTTATTTCGGAATCCGAACAACTTTCACGAATGTTAGCTGAAATCAAAGAAAACATTGCGGACCAAAACAACTCGCAGAAACTAATTTCTGATGTGGCTCAAGCTATGGATTCAAGCGTAAATGCTACATTTTCGGAAGGTGAGAACTTATCGAAACTTCTAGAAAAAATAAGGTCTACCACAGATGACATTGGCGGTGTGATTCTTTTGTTTAAATAAAAACAAATGAATCACCGCACCTAGTTCTCCAATCTCCCTTTTCATTTGGTTACATTCTTTTTCAAAATTAGGTTCTGCAGGATCATTTCCTGTCTTTTTCCCTAAACAAATCAAAACTAAGACAAAACGAAAGTTTAATCGCAAAATTTAGTACAACCACCACTTCACAGAAGTTATATTTTCTGATTGCCTATATTAAAATTTTATGTTGTTCTACTTTTTTATATTTTTGTTGCCATAATGGAAAAGAGAGATGGATACAGAAGGGCTAAAATCTGAGAATCATTCTAAAAGTCGAAACAAAATAGAAATTGACTTTCAATGTATTTTTCAGTCACTTCCCGAGTTGTATATGCTTTTAGATCTGGATTTCAATATCATCGATATCAGTGATGCATATGCAAAAGCAACTCTTATCAAAAGAGAAAATGTTATCGGACATAATATTTTTGAAATCTTCCCAGACAATCCGAATGATGAATTTGCCGACGGAGTCAAACAACTTAAATTTTCGTTAATGCAAGTGCTGAACTATAAAGTAGCAAGTACTATGACATTACAAAAGTATGATATTCGAAAACCAGATGACAGTGGATTTGAAGTTAGGTATTGGAGTCCGAGAAATGTCCCTGTTTTAGATAAAAATGGCAACTTAGTTTGTATTGTTCATAGAGCAGAGGATGTAACAGAATTTGTTAGTTTAAAACGACAAAAATTAGAACAATCAGAAATTACCGAAGATATGCAAGATCAGATTGTCAAAATGGAATCTGAAGTGTTCACTCGGGCCAAAGAAGTCATTGAAAAAAACGAAGCATTATTAAATAGCGAACAAAATTTATCGATCACTTTAAGTTCGATAGGGGACGCAGTAATTACAACAGATGAACATGGAATTGTGAATCGACTGAATCCAGTGGCCGAAGATCTAACAGGCTGGAAAGAAAAAGAAGCGATGGGTCACCCGGTAAGTAAAATTTTAAAGATGATTCATGCACAATCTAATTTTGAAAAAGAAATTCCAATCCTCGAAGTTTTAGCAACAGGAAAATTAAGAGGTGACCACAAAGATTCAATTTTAATCCATCGAGATGGAAGAAAAATTAATATTTCTAATAATTGTGCACCGATTCGAAACAGATCAGGCAAAATTATTGGATCCATCTTGGTTTTTCGTGATATTACAGATGAAGTTGCTGCAAAAATTTTTCTAGAAAAAGCAAAAGAAAATGCTGAATTGGCAAACAAAGCAAAAGACTCTTTCCTTGCTACAATGAGCCACGAAATTAGAACTCCATTGAGTGGTCTCATAGGAATGTTAGAACTTCTCTCACAAACCACTTTAACTATGGATCAGAAACGGATGGTTCAAAATGCTCTTGAATCTGGGACTAGTTTGCTTCGAATTTTGAGTGATATCCTGGATTGGTCAAAAATCGAAAATGGAAAATTAGAATTATCTCTCCAACCAACATCGATTCGGCGATTACTTTCTGAAGTAGTTAGAACTTATTCACATATTGCGAGTAACAAAGGATTAAAATTATCTTATACCATTGATGAGAATATTTCTGGTGCTCATTTGATGGATCCGCTAAGAATATCGCAAATTTTAAATAATTTTGTAAGTAATGGAATTAAATTTACATCCAAAGGAAATATTCAAGTTTCTGCTATATTGTTAAAGAAACTTTCTCATGCACAACAAATTCAATTTTCTGTAACAGATACTGGTATAGGCCTTAGTAAAAAAGACCAATCAAGACTATTCCAAACTTATACACAAGCAACTGCTGATACAGCTAGATTGTATGGAGGAACAGGACTTGGTCTTGCGATATGTAGGCGGTTGGCCGATTTGTTAGACGGTGAAATCACAATCGAAAGTACACCAAATGTGGGGTCTACATTTAGCTTCATTTTGTCTCTTCCCACTCTCAAAATAGATTTGGATGAACTTGAATCAATTCACATGGACGATAACATTTTAGTGCCAATTGTACAAGACAAGGCCTACATTCCAAAAATTCTTGCCGTTGATGATCATTCAGTAAATTTAGAGCTTCTAATTCGACAACTAGAATCTTTTGGTCTCCAAGCCGATGGCGCAGAAGATGGAGACAAGGCATTGAAACTTTGGCTCGAAAACAAATATGATCTGATCATCACCGATTGCCATATGCCGATAAAAGACGGGTATACTTTGACAAAAGAAATCAGAAATCTTGAAAATTATAGTGGTCAAAAGAAAATTCCAATCATTGCATATACTGCCAATGTTTTAAGCGAAGAAAATGAACATTGTCTATCCGTGGGTATGGACGAAGTTTTGATCAAACCGGCACGTTTGAACAATTTAAAACAAGCTCTCCTGAAATGGATACCTACCTTAACAAGTCCTCTACAAAAAAATTCTACCAACACACTCAGCGCAGAAGCACCGATTGATCTTTTTGAACTTTCAAACATAGTTGCCGACAAAAATGAGCAAATCTCCATTCTAAAAAAATTTAAAACACATCACCGCGACGATTTAACAAAACTCATTGATCAATTAGGAAATTCAAATTTTACAGAAGCAGCCCATCTTGCACATCGCCTAAAAGGTTCAAGCCAAGTAGCTGGTGCTAGAGATTTAGTCAATGGTTATACTAAAATTGAAAATCTTATTAAAGAGAACGAAATAGATAAAGCTCTGAAAGAAATTGAAATAATGAAAGAAGACGTAATCAACATAGAAAGATTTATTGATTTTTTATGAATCCACATAACTTTAATAAGGTGACATTATGATTGTAAGCGATTTGAATTTTTTAGTAATCGAAGACGATGATTTCCAAAGAGAAGTTATAGTTGGTATCTTAATTCGTTTAGGAGCTATTCACGTGACAGAAGCAAGAACTGGAACGGAAGCTCTGAAAATTTTAAACGAGTTAGACTCAAACCCTATTGATATCATTCTTTGCGACTTAAATATGCCAGAGATGGATGGAATGGAATTTCTACGACATATTGGAAACTCACACTCTTCCATCGCAACCATCATTATGAGTGCCCTTGATGGTGCCTTAATCGAATCCGTTCGGAAAATGGCACGTGCGTATGGCACCAACTTACTTGGAGCTATTGAAAAACCAATCACTCCTGCACATTTAGAAACTTTATTTTCTCTTTATAAAGCGCGAGATTTTAAACAAAGAAATGAATCAAACCCAGGTTCACAATTTACGTTAAATGAAATTTTAGAAGGATTAACCAATGGCGAATTTGAACCCTTTTTCCAACCTAAAATACAGTTATCAACTGGAAAACTGATTGGTGCAGAAGCATTAGCTAGATGGATCCATCCCTCATACGGAGTCATCGCACCTTATGCATTTATTGATTTATTAGAAAATTCGGGGAATATAGATATACTTACGTTTGTTATGTTAGAAAAGTCGGCAAAAGTTTGTAAGTTATTACATTCAAAAGGTTTTCAAATTTCAATATCTATCAATTTATCACTCAAATCATTGACAGACACAAAACTCGCAGACAAAATTACTCGCCTCATTTTAGACGCTGGAATCGATCCCAAATATGTGATTCTTGAAATCACAGAGTCAGCAGCAATAACAGAGATGGCACCTGCACTCGAAAACTTAGCACGCCTTCGGATGAAAGGATTTGGATTGTCGATTGATGATTACGGTACGGGTTATTCCAGTATGCAACAAATTGCAAGGATTGCATTTACTGAATTGAAGATAGACCAATCGTTCGTACGCGAAATGACAACGAGCAACATTTCCAAAGTGCTGATTAATTCGAGTATTGAAATGGCTACAAAATTACAAATGAAATCCACAGCCGAAGGCATTGAAACTAGATCGGATTGGGAACAACTGAAAAGTATGAATTGCGATCTTGGGCAAGGTTACTACATTGCGAAACCAATGAATTTGGAAGATTTTTTAAATTTTTGTAACCAGAGCAGTCTAGTAAAATAATATCCTAATATTTTGTACGATCCATTCAATGTAAAGGAGATGAATCTATTTACAGAGCTAAGGCACTAAAAAATATAAGTTATCTGTTATTGTTTTTAGATTGGAGTCTATGATGCAAACTAACATCGAATTAGAGACCTTTGAATCCGTAAAAAATTATTATGGGAAAATTCTCCAAACCAATAAAGACCTAAAAACATCAGCTTGTTGTAGTATAGAATCCATTCCTTCCAATTATTTACCACTCGTTTCAAAAATTCACCCAGCGGTTATTGATAAATTCTATGGATGCGGATCTCCTTTTCCACAAGCACTAAAAGGAAGAAAGGTTTTAGATTTAGGGTGTGGTTCGGGAAGAGATGTCTATTTATTGTCTCAATTAGTTGGCGAAACTGGATCTGTCATTGGAATTGATATGACAACCGAACAACTTGATGTTGCAAACTCCTATCTTGAATACCACAAAGAACAATTTGGTTTTAAAAAATCCAATGTATCATTTGTTTCAGGTTATATCGAAGATTTAAAAGCAAGTGGTATCGAAGACCACTCAATTGATTTAATCGTCTCTAACTGCGTCACCAATCTATCACCTAACAAACATATGGTTTTTTCTGAAATATTCAGAGTTCTAAAACCTGGAGGTGAATTATATTTCTCCGATGTTTTTTCTGACCAAAGAATTCCGGAAAATCTAAAACAAGATCCCGTATTGCTTGGAGAATGTTTGGGTGGGGCACTTTATATAGAAGACTTCAGAAGATTACTTTCCTCGTTGAATATTAATGATTTTCGTATTGTATCACAATCCAAAATTAGTTTACTCAACCCAGACATTGAGAAGAAAATTGGAAATATCAACTTTTACTCAATCACCTTTAGAGCATTTAATATTCCATTAGAAGATCGTTGCGAAGATTATGGACAAGTGGCTTATTATAAAGGTACAATCGAAGGAAATCCACATAACTTCCTACTAGATGATCATCACAACTTTATTACGGGAAAGCCTATGTTAGTATGCGGGAACACAGCTGATATGGTTTCAACAACTCATTATAAGGAACATTTTCAGATTATTGGCGATAAATCAAAACATTTTGGTCTTTTTGATTGTGGGCCAAACCCAGTAAATTCCTCACTGGGTGAAAGTGCGACAGGAGCATGCTGTTAATTCTAGCACCCAATGATGTTATCTTAGAACGCGGTAATTTATGCTACAATAATGTATTTATTATTTAAGTAACTTTCTCTGGTTTCTTTGCTCTTCAGAAATTTCCATCTTTTTGATTCCATCTTTAGATTTTCCATTTGGAAAATTTTTTCCTTTCGATATCTCAATGGATCTTTCTGCGAAATCCAAGAACTCGCGCTCTTTTATTAAAGCTCTCACTTTCGTTGAAGTTGTATTTGGATCGACGCCATAATATTTATTGATATACGATTTGATAACCGACTGTCTGACCAATCGATGTTGATTCGAACCAGATAATTGTTTCTCTAAACCCGCCTTTGCTTCTGATGACTCAAACTCTGCAAGAGCATTAACAGCATTTACTTTTACATAAACACGAACAGGACTATTTTCAATGATTTCCTTCAGATAAGGAACGGGATTTGGATCAATTGCGGTGGCTAGTTTTTTTAAATCCACATCCCCTGGGTGTCGACTCAGAGATAAACTAACAACTAGTCGATCTAGCTTTTCCTGGTCTAATGACTCGGAAAATAATGGAACCACGAAAATTAACGCTGAAACAAAAACTAAAGAAAATAATCGATTCATAGATTTAATACGCAAGTGGGTTTCTTCGAATAATCCAACCCTGCTCTCCTGTAATTTGATTTTGATTTGTTAATCCATCACTCGCCCAAAACATCATATTATAACCGCTTGAATCTGTAGATCCAGTTCCTAGACATTCTTGTGGAGCAATAACGCCATCGTTGACGAGAAAACTTGCCCGTGCCGTACCACAGTAGGGAGTTTCAATCAATGGATCTTGTGTATAATTTGGCGCAGCAGCATTGGTTGAACCAGCACTTTCGGAAGTATGGAATAAACCCAGAAAATGTCCAGCTTCATGTGCCATCGTATTCCCAACAAAAGTTAAATCAGAATTTGAGAGCAAACTCCCTGCGCTCCCAGATGTACGATGAGGTTCAATGAAAACAGTCATAGCAGATGCTTTTGTACCAGTAAATCCGGGAAGACCAGGAATCCCTCCTGCTATTCCAAGAAGACCACCCTCTCCGGTTGCTTCACTGGCAATATATATATTCAACGCCTTAGGGTCTTGCAATGAAGCTGTAGTTGTATACAAACGAAGCAGTCCACCGGTAAGAGATGTATTTTCAGAGGAGACATCTGAAATCTCATTAAACTCTGGATCGGAGGATGTTTTGACTGAAAATACAAGTGCAACATTTACAGTATTTTGCGCATAAAGGGTTTTGAAGCGATCAAGTGCTGGCTGAATTGCTTCTAATGTTTTCGTTTGATATGAGTTGTTTAGAAAAATAATATTGACATTGATTTTTTTTGTTTTTGCCCATGTACGAGAAAGGCCATTGGTAGAACTACTGCTAACAACTGCAGAAAAAAACTTTTCATCATCTGTCATAGGCTTACAGCCAATCGTTTGTTTGAACTGAAAATTCGTACTAACAGGTCCATTCAAATCAACATACCAATTGTTTGCTGTGTTAACATTAACATAAGGAGCACCACTAGCTAGATAGAAAAAAGAATTCGAACCATAACCTAACATTGACGTTGCATGTTGGCCGGCTAAAATTCCTTCCCTGTTACTGAAACTAGTCCCTGCAAAATTATAAAAGTAATAGTGCACAGGTCGAAAATCAGCACCAGTATAACTATGACTTTGTTCTATATAAAATACTGCACTAGGATTGACGGGACCTGCAGAAAAAGACTGTGGACTAGAATAATAAAGCGATTTCCCTGTACCATAATAATTTGCTACCGGACCATTGTTAGCTGCGATTGTTTTTTGTGTAGTTAGCATACATGGCCCAGAAGCGGAATCCCCAGATCCAGCAGCAATGCTAGCACCAAGGAGCATCAATAATGCCGAAGAATCTCCGCCTCCGCCACCACCGCATGAAATAAAAAAACAGAGAAACACCGAAACAAAAGAAAGTCTCAAGTTGGACATTGAAATTCCCATAAATTTATTTTTTAACATATTAATCTGCTATAACCACTATAAGTTAGGTGGATTATTTCAAAATTGTATGTGTGAATTTTCATTCAATCGATATTCCCACTGCTGGTCTAAAAAAGTCGAAAATACCGCTAGAAACGTTGCAGAATGGGCCAAAAAACGTTCGGAGCGTTTTTGCGGTCAAACCCGTCGACAAAACGGAGACATTTTGTTGATTCACTTGTTCAATCTATTTTCTTTGAATAGAAAACTTAATCATCCCTCATTAGAATATTTCTTAGAAACAGAAATAAATTTACTAAAAACGAGAACTTCAGATCAGACTTTACGACTGCATCAGTAGCAAAAGCTATGACGTTGATTTGTGGGTTATTTATTTTTTTCATTTATTTGAATAATTAACTCTTCCTGATTCCGGTCCCAGGACGACACCCATAGATTTCCAGTTATGATTAAAATAACTTATAAAGTCTGATTGGACCGAGTCCGTCAGAAGGAGAATCCATTGTTTAAAGCTCTCAGGAAAGCAAATAAAAAGCAAACCTCTTTAATTTCAATCACCATCTTATTGCTGCTATTAACATTGTTACAATGTAACAATGTTGGTTATGATAACAACAAAGATGATTCTAACAATTTGTATTCGGCAATTCTACTTTCAATTTTGAAATCGACAGATGCGAATTTACCAGAGCCTGCTATCAATACTGTTGATATCACAGTAGGGGATACTAAATACACCAAGGTGTTAGGTGTTTGCCGAGGGGACTTAAATGTAAACGGAAACGATAATATTATGATTCCCGGCACCGACCAAACCCTGCCTTCTTTCTTTTTGCATAAGGTTGATTTTACTGCAACTAATGTATCACTTACACCCCTAGGGCCAACGTTTGTTTTTAATATTGATATGCCTGGTGGTGGTGGCTATGATCCAATCTCGACATGTGATGTGAAGATCCTAGAAAATAGCGCAACTATATATGATATACAGGTAAAAAACTGTGCTGTAGATAAAATTGCGGGTGCAGTCACACCACCTACAAATACAATCTCGTTCCGCGCACGTTGCACAAAGGGTTTATAATCTTAAGTCAAAACATCATCTTTCATGGTGATGTTTTGACTTAATCCTTTCCTATTTTCGATCCATTGCCTTTTCTAAAAATTGATTTAATGGATAAAGATTACGGTATGATTTTAAAGTCTCACTTACAAATTGTTCGGAAGTTAATTCGGCATTTTTAATTTTTTTGGCAACAGCAAATCCTTTGTATTTCAAAAGTTCTATCATTGGATGATCCTTATCAAATCCTTTGGGTGCCGTTTTTAATTTCTCTGCATAAAATTCGGTTCCAAAATCTTGAACGAATTTACGATCTTCTAAAATTGTTTTAATCATTTTAGAATTAGTTATCATGCTCTCTCTTATTTTATATAATGCCTTTGGATCGGGCATGTAACAACCACCACCAATTAGGGACTGACCCGGCTCAATATGAAGGTAATAACCAGTACCATCAATTTTTTTATTCCCACCTCTCATAAATATCCCGAAGTGCGTTTTATATGGACTTTTATCTTTTGCAAACCTAACATCTTTGTGGATACGGAATATACAAGATTTAGGATCTACTCCATTTACACTTTTATCGAACTTTTCAATTCCGGCCAAAAGATATCCAGTCATCAGCACTAGTTCATTCTGAATTACAAGGAAACGATCTTTGTTTTCGAGAAACCAATTTCTATTGTTATTCAATTGTAACTCAGACAAAAAACTTAAACCATTTTTACTAATTTTCATACCAGACCGATTCCCCTATGGTTGTTATTTTCAATGATACTAACCATGAATTCAAAATTTCAAACAAAAGAAACTGCCGACTTAAAACGGATGTCTATTCAAATGAATTTGGATTCGTTTGTTCAAATGAAAAAAGAATAAATAGTATATCCATTCTCATTTGTTAGAAGAAAAATTTACATTCTATTTCGTTGGAAAGAAATAAAACTCTGGATTTTCTTTAAAATTCTGCTTTCTATATCTCCGAGGCATTTACGATGAAATTCATTATTTCCAAGATCAAATGGATCATGATTGGATCTGGTATCATTACCTGTTCCATGATTCTTTCCGCATTACACCCAACTCTCGGGCTCACTTTAACATTTGGTGACACATTAAACGGAGACTTAGCCAATATCATAGTTCGGAACTGGGGAGCCCTCATTGCTTTGACCGGAGGGATGTTGGTGTATGGTGCTTATAACGAACCAAACCGAAACCTAATTCTTGTTGTTTCTTCTATTAGCAAAAGTACATTTGTTTTGCTCAACTTGGTTTATGGGCAATCTTATCTTTCAAAGTCGGCGATCGCCCTTGTATTTGATTCCATCCTTGTGATCATTTTTGTTTCTTATCTTTTAAATCAAAAAGCTAAAAAATAGAACAAAACATTCCAAAAACGAGAAAAATATTTTTCTGAATTAAGAAAGCAATAAAGCCTATTGTAATCCAAAGAAGAAAAATATTTTTGTTTATTCAATCTTTGGATTATAATTAATTTTTTTAGTTTTACAAATTTCCGCATAACGAAGCCCACTACTACGAATCTTTCGATTCATATTCTCATAATCTACTTCCACTAGCCCAAATTTTGGACCATAACCATCGTTCCATTCAAGATTGTCCAAAAATGACCAATAGTAGTAACGTTCGACTGAAACACCTTCATCCATTAACCGGCGAATCTCTGCTAGATGGTCTACAATGTATTTTTCTCTTTTTTCGTCTTTTTCATCAGGAATTCCATTTTCAGTAATATAAATCGGTAGTTTGTACTCGTCCCAAATCCTATGGCAAACGGACGATAATCCTTCTGGATAAATTTCCCAGCCCAAATCGTTTTTACGAGATTCAGGACAAAGAGGATCAACCATTGGTACAGCAAACAAATTACCAGGATTGTAACTTACTTTAAAAAGATGGCGGGAGTAATAATTAATCCCAATAAAATCACAAAATACACCCTTACCTTCCGGGTAACCAAATCCGATTGGAAAGGATAACTTTCCTTCGACAAAACCTTTCGTTTGAATTTCATGAAATAGATAATCGCTCAAAAAACAGCCAAGACGAGCCAAAGGATGAGAAGTAAGAGGTGAAAAAATAGCAAGATGGTGCGCAAAACCAACCTTAGTTGGATCAGCATAACCAGATTCCTTTCGAATTTTATGGATGAGTTGATAAGATTTTAAGTGAGCCAAAATGAGTCGGCGAGTTACTTTTAAATATGCAGGGATATCACCGTAACTTCCTGGAGGGTATTTACCATCCACGTAACTATCATTAGCAAAAACATTCGGTTCGTTAATGGTGCACCATTCGGAAACAAGATCACCAAACTGCTTTACCGCAAATTCTACAAAATCTAGAAATTCTTTTACAGCATCTTTTCCTAACCAGCCCCCTTTTTTTTGAAACCATTCAGGGCAAGAAAAATGATGGAGTGTGACAAGAGGTTTGATCCCAGCTTCCAAAAGAAGTCGAAACTCATCACGATAATGTGCCACCGCTTCCTTTGACCATTCTCCCTGGGACGGTTGGATCCGACTCCATTCTATGCTCATACGATAACATTCTTGGTTGAGTTTTGATAAAAGTTTTACATCTTCCACATAACGTGCGTAATGATCTGCACCTGTAAAACTTGACTCGTCCTTCCCTACTTTGCCAGCCAAAGACCAATGATACCAATTGTTGTTGATATCCCCTCCTTCAATCTGTGTCGCAGCTGTTGCCGAACCCAATAAAAAATCTTTTGGAAGTTCAAAACTTTTAGACATTCCCTTCTCCTTCCCAACCTTCAAATCAATGCCATCATTCATTTTAAATGTTTTTTTCCCCATTCTCTTCCATTTTGGCCTGGAACAATAGAAATCCTAAAGTGGCAATGACTCCTCCAAGAAAAATAAATAATTCTGGGCCAAATGTTTCCATTTGCCAATTAACACCAGCAATCAACAAATAAATGATAGGTGCTATGTATTGATTGATAAACAAACCAACAAAGGTCAATTGGTTGGCGACTCCCCCTTTTAGGAATTTCCAAAGGAACAAGTTTGGATTCGATAAAACCGTAGATACTGTTAGAGTTGCCATAAACACCATTTCGAGCGGCGAGATCCCTACTCGTGGATCCCTAGACATACTTAGATAAGTTGGATTTTGAAAGATATGACCAATCAAACTAATTCCTCCAGGAACAAGAGCTAGGTGGATCAAAATATCATCCAGAATCCAAATACTTTTCGGAGTTTTACGTAAATACAAAAGAATTTCATAAATACTAAAGAACACAAGACCAATGGATGTAAAAATAGAGGTCATCACTAATGTAGACTTAGGATTGATATGGACTGCTGGTGCTGATACCAACATCAAAATGGAAGAAATATTCCCACCACCTACAATCATCAAAAAGGCAAGATTGGCAGTAAATGGCCAGAGATGGAAATGTTTTGTGGAAAGTCGCAATCCTACAATCACAAGTAGCGATATGGCTGTAAAAATTGATAAAACTGGTCCGTCCGTTCGGTAAAACAAAGGAAAACCTAAAATCCAAGCACCTAACACAACCAATGTCCCTATTAAAATCGTTATATCAAGAATCTCAGCCCAAGTGGCAAAACGTTTTTCCATAAAGTTCTCCTGCTATTCTAAACTGCATAGATTGGCCTTGGTTTTTATAGTTTTGCAATTCAAATTTTGTCCAAGAATCTTTAGATTCTATAAAGGGAAATGTTTGAATTCCTTTCCCTCATTTTTTATATTTGGAAAACTCTTAGGTATTCTATGGCAGCAAAGATAAAAAATCTCACAACTCCGCACAAAAAAACAGGTCCGGCACCTGTCCTCACCGAATCCGGAAGGATGGTAGCTTATAGCGACGCCATTTTTTCGATCGCTCTCACACTCATGGCCCTGGAAATCAAAATCCCACATCCCGAACAAATTGGCGAAAGTAGTTTACTATTTGCTCTTTTGGAAAGATGGCCAAGTTTTTTAAGTTTTTTTATTAGCTTTATGATCATCACAGTGGTTTGGACGAACCATCATACCATATTTAGGCATGTAAAATATATAGATCACAACCTAATGATCTTAAATAACCTGCTTTTGTTAAACGTAATCTTTATACCATTCTGTTCCGAAATGCTCGGCGAATATATGTTGCAGAACAATACAAATGCAAATTTTGCAGTATTTCTATATGGAGCCTGGATTGCCATTGGAGGGATCCCGTTCAACCTTGTGTGGAGGTATGGGGTCAAAAAGAAAGAACTGCTGAACCCGGAGTCAGACCCAATCGAAATTCAAAAAATCACTTCGCATTTCATCAAAGGGCCTTATATTTACGCCTTTGTTACCATATTATCTTTTTTGAATATATGGCTTAGCATCATTGGATTCGGAATTCTTATTTTATTTTTCCTGGTTCCAACTGCATGGTTACTTCGAAAGAAATAGTCGAAGGAATAAGGTAGATCGGAATTGAAGTTAAGTAAATATATTAATTCAACTTGACATTGATTTCTGCAGCCCGACCAATTAGCCTATTGATATGAAACCCACAAAAAACTTTATCATATATTTATGTTATTTTATATTTACATCCATCTTCATAATTAATTGTTCTTCGTTTGATTCAAAAAAAACAGAGTCAAATGGAAAACTAGGTTATGTTAATGCCAAATCTGGATTATTGATTCGTGAAAAGCCGGGAAGGACAAATCCAAAAGTTACTCTAGTCCCATTTGGAAAAGAAGTTGTCATATTAAGATTTACTGATGTAGAAGATACCATTGAAAATATTAAAGCAAAATGGGTGGAAGTTCGTTATAAAGAATTTCAAGGTTTTATGTTTAGTGGATTTTTATCAAATTCACCATTTACATATGGAATCAGTGACCAATTTCGCTCCTCTTCAGCAAAATCAGATGATACCTTTGATAATTTAGATAAAAATACATGTAACGAATCAAAAGATAAAATTTATTGTTTTTCAAATTTTGGATATAAATTTCTAGAGACTGGCTATTTCAAAAAAGCAATAACTGCATTTTCAGCAGGGTTAAACATTGACCCAAAAAATTATTTCTTATTAAGCAATCGAGGATATTCTTATTATTTATTAGGAGATATGGATAATAGCTTAAATGATTTTGAAAAAGCAATCCAACAAAAACCAAACGAATACATTGCCTATTTTGACAGATCATTGGTTTATACAAAATTAAAAAAATTTGACCTTGCTTCAAATGATTTAAAAAAATCAATTCAAATAAATTCTCAAAGTTGTACATCTTTCAACAATCTTGGTTGGATTCATTTATTAAAATCAGAGTGGGATAAAGCAAAAGTTGAATTGGAGAAGTCAATCGATTGTGATCCTGGTTCCGCCTACCCATATGCAAACTTAGCAATATACTATTACATGTCAAAAAAAGACAAAGGAAAAACATTCGAATTATTAAAGAAGGCATTAGATCTAAAGTATGATGTTCAAATTCTATATGACCTTGATGGAGATGGGCAGTTCTACAAAGAATGGAATCAATCTCCAGAGTTCCTGAAGTTTATCGAAAAAAATCGAAACATTTAAGGAATCATTTGTTCTGGCTTGTATTTAGGCTGAATTCAATTCAACGAATAGGGTTGGATTGAATTCCAAAAAATGGCAAAGCGGATTTGTGATCTCAATTCAAAACCCTGACGAATGTGTTCCGCAAATTCCAAAACCATTCCCGGATTTTAGAGTTTATTTAAGACAAAAAACTTCTTCAATTTTTCTAAATGGTATTTAAATGAAACAGTCGCTAGTGGATGAAATTCTGATTGCAAGGGAGATGAAAAACGAAAAGACAGTTGCTCTTGTCCGTTTCGCTTTATTTTCAGTCACATCCACTATGGATTTTTTATCTTACCTTGGATGGATCAGCTATACAATTGTTACACCTAGTTTGGTCACCGTTTCCTTGGATTTTACATTTTTAGTGTTTGCGGCTTTGGTTTTGCTTTTTGTATTTTTTTTACCATATAAACCTTACTTAAAATTTTTCACAATCACTCTCGATTATTTAATTATAGGACTAATGATCTTTTTGGATCCAACAATCCAAAAAGAAAATGGACTTTTATACTTTATAGCAATGATTAGTGCCATTTTTATTTACCAGTTCAATCTACTGAGACATTCAAAAATCGGGACAATCTACGGAGCATTTCTTGCTTTTGTTTACTTTCTGGTGATTTCGCTTGGATTAGGCGAAGGATACCCAATCGATTTTATTCCCATGATGTTTGCCTTGGGTATGATGCTTGCTGTCGGTTATGTGACAACTGTTTCTAATATTGAAATGGTGAAAGAAGCAAATGCAAAACAAATGATGGAAAGATTTCTTCCTTCACAGTTAGTCAGTGAGTTTTATAAAAACAAGGCACAACTAGAACCTGGTGGCGAAAACAAAGAAGTAACCATCCTTTTTTCAGATATCCGCTCTTTTACAAAATTTTCAGAACAAAGATCCGCCGAAGAAGTGGTTCAGTTTTTAAATGAATATTTGTCTCGCATGACTGATGTCATATTCAAATTTAATGGTACAATTGATAAGTTTATAGGCGATGCAATCATGACCATATTTGGCGCACCATTCAAACGAGATGATGACGCACTCCGAGCCGTTAAATCCGCAGTTGCAATGATTCGTGAATTAGAAGAGTTAAACCTAAAGATGACTAGTCCAGAAGACAAATTAGAAGTTGGAATAGGAATCCATACAGGAGAAGCAATTGTTGGTAATATTGGCTCAGACCGACGACTGGATTATACGGTTATTGGCGACAATGTAAACTTAGCTTCTAGGATCGAAGGATTAACAAAACATTACCATTGTCCTATTTTAATATCTGAGGCAACATACAAACAAGTGGTCGGCAAATATTCGCTAGATGATGGTTTTGAAATTAGAGAAATTGATCAAGTCATTGTCAAAGGAAAGTCAAAACCAATCACCGTGTATGAAGTGATTTGTTTATCCCTTCCTTGATATCTTTCCTATGAGGAATCGATTTTAAGCAAGGTCCGATTCCTAAAATTGGCATTGTGCTAGGATATACCAATACAACATTCTGATTTTAACGGATCATTTTGCAACAATGCTAAAGTAGTTCCGAACGGAGAATGGCCAAGCCGGAATCAAATTCATTTTTTAAACGAAGTATCAAGTCAGTCCTTTGGATTTTTCTCACACAGACCAAAGTTTCAAAAATAGAACAGCTAACAGAAGGTTTCTTTCTCGTCGAAATGACGGGAACAAAGTTAAAAGAAACAAAGTGGATCCCAGGAAGTAAGGTACAAGTCGATGTGGGAAACCTTATCTACCGCACTTACACTCCCATCAGTAAGGGTCACACCTTCTATGACTTGACCCACTCGGTTTTTGCGATAAAAATTCCTCTTGCGAATGAAAGAGATTCGATCTAAATCGTACATTGTAGATACGAAAGCAAATGACTCCTATTAGAACTTATTTACTCACATTTTTTCTTTTGATCGGATTTGGAATTCCGCTAAATGCAGAACCATTATCGGTGACTAACCAAAAAGCGATTGATGCCTTTTACCAGAAAAATTGGTCTCAGGCCGAAATGTGGTTCAAAGAAAGTTTAAAGAAAAATCCGAATGACCCATACGCAAACTATAACTTGGCCTGCGTTTACACCATACTACTCAGTCAATGTGAGAATTTGACAGAAGAACAAGACGTATTTCAGTTATTGCATCAGGCAGTCACATATAAAAAGACTTACAAAAGTTTGATGCTAAAAGATAAAGATCTTTCCTTACTTCGGAATACGTACCGATTTAATGAAATTGCAGGTTTAAGTCCCAAAGAACTCTTTACAAATATGATTTGGTTTGGTCCAAGTCCAGGTGCTTATGGGTCAATCTCGGAAATCAAATTTGATACCAATGGTTCCTTTGAACTCACTTTGGTTGAATTTCGAGAAAGTGACGGTACAATGGAAAAACCAAAGTATAGAGGAAAGTATCAATGGATTTCCGAAAAAGTCATTCAATTAGAATTTCAAAAACTCCCTTCCTCACTTCCCAACCAAACAAAAAAAAGACAAGCCCGTTGGAACAAAGATAAACTCGAAATCGACGGCTTTGACTATCAATTTCAAGATTCACCCGACCGCTGCTCCGCATAGAAGAAAACAATTCCATCAATAACATTACCCAATAGATTGTCTTCGCTTTTGAAACAAACAAAGTTAATTTCAATTTGCGGCTGGCGTTTGTCAGTTTCGTAAGCTTTTTAGAGTATAAAATAATAGATTGCTCTCGGAATCAGATATACGAAGCTTCAATTCAAGCGAATTTTTTCAGTTGAGTCAAATGCTCTATTTCTTTCTCGCCTATGGGTAGTTTTATGGTAATTTCGCTTTCTTTTTTTAAAAAAAAATTTTTTCTACCTCTACTCGTAGTTTTTATATCTTTTTCTTATTGTAAAGTCGCAACCTCTCCCCTCCCCGATATAAATTCCGGATCAATGGATCTTTCCGCATGGGAACCTAAACAAACTGTGATCAATTTGAAAGGAGATTGGGAATTTTGTTGGGATGAATTGATTCCTCCCGAATCGGATGAGTCCGTATGGAAAAAAAAATGCCATGGTTATTTTCCGGTTCCCTCTTTTTGGAAATTCTACAAAATAAACGGGAAAAACCTTCCTATTTTTGGAAAAGGAACCTACAGACTCAAACTCAAACTTCCAAAACGGGAAATAAACTACGGATTGTTTTGGACTGAAATCATGTCTGCTTTCGAAATTTTCGTTAACTCCCGTTCTGTGGTAAAAGTGGGACAAACTGGAGACAGTTTTGAAACAATGAAGCCTGACCTGAAACCAGGCACGTCCTATCTGGGTTATCTTTCCGATGAAGTGACAATCGTCGTTTGGGTATCCAACTTCAATCATGAAAATCATGGATTTTGGGAACCTCTTTATTTCGGAGAATGGAAATCCATAGAAAAACAGCATCTCAATCTTGTTATACGGGACATTGCGAGTTCTTCTGCAATCATCATCATCGGCTTATACCATCTGATTATTTTTCTGTCAAGATTCCGTTCCAAAGAATATCTGATGTTCGGTTTTTTCTGTATGATTATGGGAATTCGACAGTTGAATTTTGAAACGCATACATTTTATTATCTATTCCCCGATCTGGATTTTGATTCATATATCCGACTGCTGTTCGGAGTGATTTATATGATTGGGATTTCCATGGTAACACTCTACGATCTTTTATTTCCGAAGGACATCCCCAAAATAATCACAAAAGTTCTCAGGTTGGTTTTCTTTAGTTTTTTACTAACTTTGTTTTTGCCAGTTTCCATTTTCACACATTACGCATTGTATCTCTTCGGTTTTGCAATGATTGCAATAATACTGTATGTGCCTTTGTTCATCAGAGCTTATATTAGAAAAAGGGAAGGTGCGGGACTTATGCTCATTGCCTACGCCATTACTGCGGTTACCCTACTTAACGATATATTATTCAATTTCGGATTGATTCATACAGGTTATCTCTCCCATTTAGGGGTTTTGTTATTTATCTTCATCCAAGCGATTCTATTATCAAAAAAAATAACAAAGGCATTGCAAGAGGAAGAAAAATTAGTTCAAAAGCTCGGTGAAACTTTGGAAGAAAAAAACAGAACCCATACGGAACTCTTGAATCTGAAAGAATCCCAAAAATACGAATTGGAATTGCAGGTAAAACTCCGCACGGAAGAATACGAGATCGCCAAACAACTAGCAGAAACCGCGAACAAGGCAAAGTCTCAATTTTTAGCAACAATGAGTCACGAAATCAGAACTCCCATGAATGGAATTTTGGGAATCACGGAACTTTTGAAAATGACAACAGTTTCGGCGGATCAAGCACAATATCTGAAAATGATTCAGGACAGCGGACAATCTCTTTTGACTATATTGAACGACATTTTGGATTATTCCAAACTGGAAGCGGGGAAAATTGAATTATTAGAATCCGATTTTTCCTGGAAAATTCTGCTCGAACTTGCGGAAGGGATTTTTAAGCACCAAGCGGAACAGAAACAAGTTCGATTTGAAGTCAGCTTTGATCCAGGTTTTATATTTTTAGCACATGGGGACGAAAATAGAATCAAACAAGTGTTATTTAATCTAATCTCCAATGCGGTCAAATTTACGGAATCTGGAGAAATCAAAATCCTTCTCTATTCCAAAAAGGAAGAAGTAGGAAACTGGATTCAATACAAAGTATCGATAACGGATACAGGAATAGGAATTCCGGAAGAGAAGATAGGTTCCTTGTTTCAAAGATTCACACAGTTGGATTCAAGCATTTCCCGTAAGTACGGAGGAACGGGACTCGGGCTCGCCATCTCTAAAAAACTAATGGATGTGATGGGAGGAGAATTGAAAGTTAAAAGGAATTTTCCTGTCGGTTCCTGTTTTGAAATTGAACTCAGACTTCTTCCCAACCAAATGTCCAGAGTCATAAGATCCGAAGATTCGGTGGATCTCTCTAGATTACCGTCTAACACAAATATATTGATTGCGGAAGATGATCCTACAAATCTATTTCTACTTTCCAGTTTTTTGAAAAAATTAAAAGTCCGCCATGATGTTGCGAAAGACGGCAGGGAAGCGGTAACAAAGGCACAAACAAACGAATTCCATCTGATTTTTATGGACATCAATATGCCCAATTTGGATGGTATCGGGGCATCAGAAGAGATTTTGAAAGACGAACGGATTTTTCCCAAACCAATCATCATTGCAGTTACAGCGGATGCCTTCCAGGATGATCAAGACAAGTGCATTCGCGCAGGAATGTCTTCGTTTTTGCCGAAACCGTTCCAAAAAAGAGAAATAGAACAAGCATTATATGAATGGCTGATTGAGAGAAAAACCGGCCTTTAAAAGTTACAGTTTTGGACGTTCCCAATTTGATTTGAGTTTTAAAAATGGAATGTGTAAGGGTCGGGCTACTCCGGGGTGCGCTGTCGCTTCCGTCCTTCGGACCAAGCCCTTCGTATCCACGAGCGCAGGGGATTTATTGTTTATTAAACCTATTGAAAATTCTCAACAACATCCAATCTTCCACTTCTTTCTTAAATTCAGGACTACTCATAATTTTATCAAAGATTTCTTGGTTATTTTCCATACGATCAATTAATTTATTCACAAAAACTTCATCAAAGGCATAACGAAAATTTTCGACCGGGTTATTTTGAGCCCGAGTTTTTAGTTGTTCATCTTGGTATAACTCTTCTTCCATCTGATTGAAGAACAATTTGTCCGTTTCGTTAAAGTCAGTCCCAAATTTATCATTCAATATTTGTATGATATCGGACAACTTTGCTTTTTCTTCCTTTTCCTTACCTGTTACTGATTCTTTCTTACCATCAAGACTTGCTTCACCTTGAATTTGAAGAACCAAGTCTCCTTCTTCAATCTTTTTTAAACGATAAAATTGTAAGGCTACTTCGTCATCTAACTGAAGTTTTTCAATATAGTTTGCCCTTGGGATTTTTTGTACGAGGTATCTTCCAAAACTATATAATTTCTCTAAATCTATATCTTGAAATGGAATGATTTGAGATAAAAAACTATACAATCGCAAATAGGATATCAGCTGTTTCTTAAAAGAATCCTGTTCGTCTTCCGTTTTTCCTTTATAACGATCAATGCTCGGATCGATATAACTATACAATTTAGCTTGTGATTTCGTATCCTGATTGCCTTCGCGATAAAAAACTTTTGCAAATGCATCTACTTCTGATTGAAAGTAAATTTGTGAAGCATCTAAAAGAATCTTAAAATCATAAAGTTGATTCGGGTTTGTAGGTTCATTTAAAATTGTTGTTTCATAATAAGGCTGAAAAGAATCTAAGATAGTTTGTCTTTCATTAGCAAAATCAATTACAAATGTGTCCTCTTTTCCTGGGCAGATTCTGTTCAGACGAGATAATGTCTGGACAGCTTTGACACCATTAATTTTTTTATCAACGTACATTGTATGAAGTAAGGGTTGGTCGAATCCAGTTTGGTATTTATCGGCAACAAGAAGTACCCTAAAATTCTCACCATCTCCAAATTTACTAGGCAACTCCTTTTCTCCGAACTGGTTTAATTTTGCCTCAGTAATTCCTTCTGCATATAGATCATGGTAAACAACTCCAGAAAAAGCAACAATTGGATCAATACCAGAATATCCCTTTTCTTTAATATAGTTCTTAAACGCTAAATAGTATTCCAATGCGTGTTTTCTTGAGGAAGTAACGACCATTGCCTTGGCCTTCCCTCCAATACGTTTCATTACTACGTTACGAAAATGCTCCACAATCACTTCAATTTTCTGACTGATATTATGTGGATGTAGAGAAGCGAATCTTCCAATTGCCTTTAAAGCTTTCTTTTTATTCAGTTCAGGATCATCTTCTATCGTTTTTGACAATCGATAGTATTCTTTATAAGTAGTATAGTTTTTCAAAACATCCAAAATATAATTTTCTTCGATGGCCTGTCGCATGGAATACAAATGAAAAGGCATAGGTTTACCTTCTGCATTTTTATCCCCAAAAACTTCTAGGGTTTTTGCTTTGGGTGTTGCCGTGAAAGCAAAAATAGAGATGTTCGGCTGAGGGCCTCGTTTGCGAATTGCCTCTCGGATTACATCTTCATCGTCATCTTCTTCATCTAATTTCATTTCCAACGCTTCGGATTCATCCAGTGTCAGAACTTTTCCACCGAGAACCTCTGCCATGTTTTTTGAGGATTCTCCTCCTTGGCTACTATGTGCCTCATCGATGATGACTGCATATTTCCTATGCGGGAGTTCCGATAGATGTTTTAAAGCAAATGGAAACTTCTGCAAAGTAGTAATGATGATACTGGCCCCCGACTGGATCGCACTTGCCAATTGTTTGGAATCATCATCGATTCTTTGTACAACCCCTTGTTTGTGTTCGAATTGATAAATGGTGTCCTGCAATTGGCGATCGAGCACATTTCTGTCTGTAATTACAATCACTGAATCGAAAATCTTTTCGTCCCTATCGTTAAATAGACTACTCAATCGATATGTTAGCCATGCAATGGAATTACTTTTTCCGCTTCCTGCGGAATGTTGGATTAGATAATTTTTTCCAGAACCATTTTTCTTCGCATCTAGAGACACTTTCCGCACAACATCGATTTGGTGGAATCTTGGAAACAAGGTAGATTCTTTGGTATATTTTTTACCGTCGCTATAATAGTCCTCTTTTTTTGTATGTAAAAATCGAGATAAGAGCTCGAGCCAACTATCAGGACTTAAAATCTCTTCCCAAAAGTAAGAAGTTTTATAACCGTTTGGATTTACCGGGTTACCTGCTCCTAACCCATTCCCTTTGTTGAATGGAATGAATTTTGTATTTTTACCATCTAATTTAGTAGTTAGATACACTTCATCGGGATCAACGGCAAAATGGACTAAGGCGCGTTTTTTGAATTGAAATAGTAGCTCCTTGGGATCACGATCTAATTTGTATTGTTGGATTGCATTTTGGACATTCTGTCCGGTAAAATGGTTCTTTAGTTCCATTGTCGCAAGAGGAAGGCCATTCAATGATAAAAGAATATCGACACTATTGTTGTTTTTTAAAGAATAGTGAACTTGCCTTGTGACTATGAGTTCGTTCTTTTGATAGTCGTCGTAAGTATCAGGATTTAACTTACTCTCCGGTTTAAAATAAGCCAACTTAAATTTAACACCGCTGTCAGTAATACCGTGTCGTAAGACATCCAAAGTC
This sequence comes from Leptospira harrisiae, assembly GCF_002811945.1. Taxonomy (NCBI): domain Bacteria; kingdom Pseudomonadati; phylum Spirochaetota; class Leptospiria; order Leptospirales; family Leptospiraceae; genus Leptospira; species Leptospira harrisiae. Next base: position 292,514 of record NZ_NPDX01000004.1, read on the forward strand.
CCCCTTAGTTCCAGTTCCTTATACAACCTTTGGAAGAATTTATTTTCCGTATCTTCTTTGTAATAGGCTTTTAGTTTTTCCCATTCCTTGACTTGAGAACGTAAAATAAAAGATAAGATATGTGATTTAAAAAGACAAATATTTTTATCAAATTGAGATGGATCGCCCAAGATCCAACCAGATGATGTTAGGTGGTCCTTGATGGCGGTTTCAAATGCGTTTTCTGTATGGATGGATTGGTTCATAACAATACCCCTTTTCTCATTTCGTCTAGTAGCTGGAAAGGAGGCCAATTGAAATATGTATGCTGTGATTTTGTAAAGTTTTCTGAAGCCAGTTTATCTATTTCATCGATTACTGAATTTTCAATTTCAAATACTTCCATAAAGAAAACACACCAAGCAAGGCCCTCCACTCTCTTGTGTACTGCACCCGAATCTTTTTTCAATATGAACGGATCATTCAAAAGCATAATTGCTTTTTTCCTAAAGTCGAGGACTTGTTTAGACAACCAATCCCTAAAAATCGTTTTATCACTTAAAGAGGAAACAAAGCCAAGGAGCTCCTCTTCTGAATAAACGAAATATCGTTTATTTTTCATCTTTCGTTCATCATTCTTTTCTGAAAGTTTAGTAATTATTATTTCTTTTATAATTTCTCCGCGAACTTGATCGACTAAAATTGGATCTAGGAAGCTTTCAAGTTCTTTTAAAACCAAAGCTAACTCTTTTAAAGAGTTTCGATGGTTAAGCAAAAAGAATGCAATTTTACCTGCCATTTGATCCGACTGCGTATTGTTTACTAGTTCAATAATAGTATTTTTTGATCTTCCATAGATATTCGAACTAACATATTCAGTTCCCCAATTTGAATTCTTGATTTGAATCATTTTCTTAAAGAGTGAGACATTGAGACTAATTGATTCTTCTTCCTTAAGATCCAATTGCATCTCCAGTGATTCCTCAAGTTCTTTACGGTATCCTTCATGCGTGATCGAGTTTAGAACATCAGTTGAGTAAATATAATAAGCTAGAATTCCCAATTGATGAATCCAAGGGCAATTGGATCCGATCAATGCCGAAACAAATTCTCCGACTTTTCCCAATTTTACTTCATGTATCAAATTTTGAGGCAACAGCTGTCCTAATCGCGCAGGGATTTCTATTTGCCTCATGTCAATCTCAGAATTAAAATTCTTTAGTTTGTTAAAAAACCCTACCTTCTCAAAATGTTCTTCTAAAATCTTTACAACAAACTGAGGATCCGTAGACAAGTAACCTTTCAAAACCATCATTGTGAGATCAAAATGCAAACCACCATCCTGATATAAACTTGCTAACTCGTTTAGCCATTCATGAGGAAGCCCAGTTCTTACAGAAAAAATATGAATGATTTTCGATAATTGGTCATAACTTACGATTTCTTCTTTGATACCAATTGGCTTTTCCATAATTTTTAAATTTTGTATGTATTCACGGAATTTCGTTTTTACGTTTTCTTTTGATAAGAAAGTTTCAAATACTGATCTTTCAAATTTTGACTCAGATCTGTATGGAGTATGAACAAGAAACAGATTCAATACCCCAAAGATGTTAAATAATTCTTGTTCAGAGATTTGGTCTAAATTCTCACTTAGAGAGGTAAAATCGCATTCTGTTTCAGAATCGAATTTAGGCTTGTATTTAAGTTTCTCTCCGATTCGTTCTTCTTCCACTTCAAAGAAAATGGAAATACCAAACTTTTCTAATAATCTTTTACCTAATTCTAAGCAATCTTTGTATTTTTGGCTAAGCAGGGTTTCAGATTCAGAAACTTTTTCTTTATAAACTTTCGGCCAAACCTCTATGACATCCAAATCTATTTCACCTTCTATCCATTTTTTCACACTTGAATGACCAGCCATGAGGGCTTTGATGTATTGAATCACCTCTACTGTAGTTTCTGAGTTTAATTTGCTTAGACTTGTCGGTGTACCAGCAAAGTAAGAACTTAACGATGAACTTAGTAAATAACCATCTAGAGTCTCTTCTGAATCGGAATATTGTATAAAAATATAACGATCATGGAAGCTTCTTTGGTTATTCGATTTATTAATATCCACTATCGTTGAACCGAAAGATATCGTATGCGTGTATTCCAAACATTTAGATACAATTCGTTGGATTAGAACTGCGCCAATGTTTGGATTTTCATCCCCTTCCATTGGAATTCTAGATTGTGACGAATTCAAAATGACGTGAACTGGAATATTTTGGTGAACCATAAGAGAGGAGACGACTTCCTCATTGATGAAAGGATCCATCACATAAATGGCTGATGGCTTTTTGGATTCATTAGAACTTGTTAAATTCTTCATAAACAATGCGAATTCAAGTTTATCGGACGCATCCCCTGAGAAAAACTTCGAATAAGCCTTAGAATCTTTTTTTCTTTTTTTATAAAGAAGCTCTTCATATTTTTGTAGGTGAGAAAACATATCATCAGTTTCCCTTGCTTTAACAACAATTGGGCTTTCTAATAATTTTTGTTTTACATTACGTGAACCGTGGCTCTCAGACCCAAGCTCACTAAGAAATTTATTTCCAGAACTCTTGGGAACTTTCAGATCTGGCAATCCAACGCCAAATCCCATACCGATATTGATTTCACGCACATATTGGATCCGGTCTTCAATGATCATTTTGAAGCTATCGTTAGAATGTCCTTCAAAAATTTGGTAGTATCCCTGGCAATAATCACGATTGCCCAATGGAAACTCTATGACAAATTCATTGTCTTCCGATCTTCGGCAGGTTTTCATACCATGTGAATGCATCAAAGCAAAGTTACTGACTTGAAAGGAAACAGCAATAAAGGCTTTTTCAGAAACTTCTGGCTTCAGAATGAAGCGAATCACATTTTCTTTTGTAATTTCGATTGAGTAGAATTTGTTTTCTTTTTGTTGCCCGATGTATTTAATCCATTCCAAGTTTCCAAGTCTTTTCCATTCTTCACCCTTCGGGTAAAGCTCACTCATTTGACCTATAAAAAGATCGAAGCCGATCTCATCCTTAAAGAAGGAGTTTAATTCTTGGAATACATGGTCTTCTACTTGAAAAAATGGATCTTTGTTCAGTTCCAGAAGGATATCTGCTCTCGCAGAACCTTGGATCACTAAGTTTTGCCAACTGCGATGTTCTCTGATTAAATTGATTCCATTTTCTTTTTCTAAAAACACATCCGAAAATAATTGGTGCGTTTCAGGGAATTTCCAAGATAAAAGAGAGTTTTCGCTTACTTTAGATACATTTAAAAATGAAAAATTACCTAAGGATTTATTTCGAATATTAAGAAAGAAATCTTCCGCATTCTCTTCATTGATTGCAAAGTCCAATCGGTAAACTGTTCCAAGTCCTTTGAAGGAAGTCTCCAGTTCTATTGAAGTTACGCGATTCAGATATTCTGGTAATACATCCCACGGGAAGATGCATCCATGAAGCAATCGTGGTGGCTCAGTCTCTCCTCTTAAAAGATACAATCTGGCTCTGTAGGTTTTTATTAAATTTGATTCGGTGGTCATTGTTTTTCTCCTAATTAATTAGTAACGAACCAGAATTTGATTTTTGCTTTTTTTACTCCCCTACCCTCACCTTCCCCGTCACCACCTCTGAAATCAAAGCCGTGCGATATTCTTGGAGAAGTTCGATTTCCTTTTCAATTTTGGAAATGGTGGAAAAAATTTTGTCAGTATGAACTTTAACAAAGTTAACGATGCTTTCCATTTCAGAATTAGAACTTGGCACAGGGAGATCTATATCCTTCATCTGACTTTGATTTAGGATAGGCAACGTTGCGGAATTTGATAATCCAGCAATATGCTCTCTCATTGAATATAGAAAGTATGAATAAAATTTTGAGTCAATTATGGATTCAAACAATAAAGCATTAATTTGCTGATTAGAAGAAGCGGGTTCAGTTATATATCCAACCTTTCCAATTGTCGCACCAATTCCGACAAACAAAATTGAATTTGCAGGAAATAGTTTTACAACTTGATCCGATATTGCTGAATTAGAAATTTTCCTCTTAGAAGAATTTAATTCCAAGGATTCCGAAAAATCGGAAGGAGTATACCAATCAATTTCTTCCACATAGTAATCTAATTGATTCGATGGTGGCGTGCTTCCAGTTTGCACTTTCTCTGCCACCCATTTCAACTTCTTCACTTCCCAATGCTCTGGTATCTCCCCTAACCATTCCACACCTGAATCCTTCATCTTAACATTCGGATCAATTCCCTTCGTCACCGCCTGGTTGATCACAGCCGCTTTTTCTTCTTTCAATAACTCAATCAGTCGTTTCTTTTTTTCCACCAAACTGTCGATTTGTGAAGTTTTGCGGTCGAGGAAACTAGCAATGGATGTTTGTTCGGTGAGGGGAGGGAGTGGGAAAGGGAATTCTTCAATAAAACTAGTTGGTAGCCTTTTCTGTCCAGCTGAACCAGACATAAAACCTTCACCAACTTTCATAAATACGTTCGATTTAGTTTGATAATAAGCAAAAACCGGATTGATAGACTCTGAAGGTTTAACCGTATGAAACTCCGTTGAACCAAATCCAAAGCTCGTATTTAAATTTTTTAAATAAGCTCCTTTTCCGTTTTCAAAACAAGGTGTAATCTTAGCGATGATGATGTCACCTCTTTCAAAATAGGTAAAACCTGAACTAACTTCGTCAGTTTTTTTTAAGATGCTTTGATCAAATTTACCATCTTCCGAAACCTTTTCCATAGGTAGGAAAACAACCTCTGAATCTAAGAATTCCTTCAACAACTCAGTCGGTTTTGGTTTATTCACATTAGCTAAATATTTTAATCTCTTCACTTCCCAATGCGTCGGAATTTCTCCTAACCATTCCACACTGGAATCTTTGTAGGCCTCATACCGTTTCATGATTCGATGATTTCTCCAATCATACCTTGGGTTTCTTCTTCTAAGGCGAGGATATCTCGCCGAATTTCCGCTAGGCTGCGGAGTGGTTTGTATTTGTAAAAGTATTTGGTGAAATTGATTTCATAACCCACTTTTGTTTTTTCATGGTCAATCCAAGCATCTGGCACATGAGGAAGCACCTCCCTCTGGAAATAGGTTTCTATATTTTCCTTCAAAGGAATGTTTTCAAAGTCCCTAAGGTCAGAATCTGCCAACGGTTTTCCTTTTTTATCAAACATAGGATTTCCTGTTTCATCTAACTTAGGTCGTTCGACTGTAATGCGGTGGTAACCAAAATCATCATTGTCAAAAATCTTACAGGATTCGTTCTCACGAAAATCTCCATAGAGTTTGGTGATCTTGGATATCGCCTCTTCATGAATTTCTTTTCGTTTGTTTCCGAGAGAACGAAGCATCTTAGCATAAAACGGATTGTCCTTGTCTTCTAAGTCGCCACCAGTGGCATTGATCAGTTGCACTTTGCCTTTTCGATTTTTTGGTTTGTGGTCGGTCACAATCCAAATGTAAGTGGAAATTCCCGTATTGTAAAACAATTGGTCGGGAAGTGCCACAATGGCTTCCAACATATCATTTTCAATGATCCACTTACGGATGTCACTTGGCCCGCTACCGGCAGCCCCGCTAAACAAAGGAGATCCATTAAAAACAAGGGCCAATCGACTTCCCCCATCTTTTCGTTTCATCTTAGAAACCATATGTTGTAAAAAGAGTAGCGAACCATCGCTAATGGCAGGAAGTCCCGCACCGAACCGTCCATCCCATCCTTTTTTAGCGGCTTCTTCTTTGATGAGTTTTTCCGATTTTTTCCAATCCACACCAAATGGCGGATTACTCAGCATATAATCAAATTTTTCTTCCGTAAGACCATCTTGGGTAAACGTATTTCCAAATTTAATATTACTTGGGTTTTGTCCCTTAATCAACATATCCGACTTACAAATCGCAAAAGACTCAGGGTTCATCTCTTGCCCAAAAACTTCCAGTTTAGCATCAGGATTTAAATCATGCAAAAACTCTTCGGCAACAGACAACATTCCACCAGTTCCGCAAGCTGGGTCATATAACGTGCGTACGATGCCTTTATTAGTTAAAATTTCCTTATCATTGATAAAAAGTAAATTTACCATGAGCCTAATCACTTCTCTTGGTGTAAAGTGTTCCCCAGCGGTTTCGTTACTAAGCTCTGCAAATTTCCGAATGAGTTCCTCGAAGATATATCCCATCTCCAAGGAAGAGACACCCCGAAATAGTTCCCCTGCTTCCGCAAATTTTTTAACAACAAGATATAAAAGATCATACTCCTCGAGTTTTTTTATTTGGTCTTCCAAACTAAAATAATCGATGATCTCAATCGCACTCAAAGAATACCCTTTGATATAATTTCTAAAATTGGCAGCCAAATGATCTGCGTCTTTGGCAAGTTCAGTAAAGTCATACTTACTTCGGTTATGAAACTTTGCCTTAGCTACGTTGTTTAAAATAGGTTCTAAAACTTCTGGCTTCTTTGTTTTATGTTCCGCATATGCATCCAATACTTTCTTTTTGGTTGGTTCTAAAACAATATCCAACCGCCTAAGAACTGTCAGTGGTAAAATCACCTTTCCATAATCCGCTTGTTTATAATGCCCGCGGAGTAAATCCGCAATCGACCAGAGAAAATTGGCTTTTTCTTTAAATTGAGTCATCTTCAAAACAATGTTTCTGTCTTGTGTCTCTTCCGACAAGTGTTGATTGCAATCTTCATTCATACAGTTGCAGATTACATGCGCTCTGGGACAAATATACGCACTCCCGTGAGGTTTTTCTGTCGAAAGAGGAAAAAGGCTAAACTGCCTTACCAAAAAAGGGAAAAATCAGACCGTATGCAAAAAATGTTGTGACATAAGGAAAGAAAGGAAAGTATTATGTCACATTAGGACTTTTAATTTAAAAAAAATCAATCGTAAATTATCAATCCTAAACATAACAATACAAGTAGGGGAAACCAAATGAAACTTGTAGGCCAAGGAACCATTCTTTCTGAAAGAATGAAACGAATTATAGCAACAGGAAAATTTGAAAATCATGGCGGAGCCGTGAATGACCCAAAACTGCTCACCGAAGCTGCAAAGGAATTATTCAATTCCGAAAAGGAAACTATCTCTAATTTTCTAGACCAAATGAAATCTGAGAAGTAATCGATTGATTACTATCAGTATTGATGTCTTATTCGAAAATATAATTCCGGAAATAGAAAGAAAATATGCCCGCTCCGTAATTGTTGATCAGGTAATTTTGGGTGAAGTCATTGAAAAAATAAATGGATATTTGGCTGACTTTAAAGATCCTTCAGAATATAAAATCTCTGGTAGTATTACTTTCTGGATTAGAAAGCTAAAACCATTTACGTTTGAACTTTCTGAAAAAGAATCAAACCCTTGTTTATTTTTAAATGAGGTTGTGGCAGTATTATATGGATACACTTATATTCGTGCTTCAAAAAAACTAAAAAAAGAAAAACTTTTGAACTTTAGCGCTTCCTATTTATCCGACTTTTCCACACAACTTCGCTATTCATCCTTCTCCCCATCAAGTATTGCCTTGTTATACGAAGCAATCTACTTGCGCTCTGAACAGATATAGTCACAATCTAGCTTTTAACACCTCCGTCAGAAATGCATTCTGACTTGGGTAACCTAGAGAATTTACAAATCAATATCCAAAAATAAAAAAAGCCTCACATCTTTCGACGTAAGGCTTCTTCTTATCTTACTCTTCTTCAACTATATACGACAAAGGTTCTATCTTCCCCGATGAGGGAAAGCCTGCGGAGCACCAAGCGGCACTGTCGCGACTGCGAGCACCCGACCGACC